>NZ_JAGXJM010000494.1:0-245 GCF_019091445.1 Streptomyces sp. GbtcB7 | reverse complement strand
CCGGGACGGCGAGGACCGTCCCCCGCACGTCGCCCTGGCCCCCGTGGGCGGAGGACGCACCGAGAGCCTCCAGGCGCGCGCCCAACTCCGTCTGATGGGCCGCGGAGGTGGTGGCGAGATCGAGGTGCACACGGTTCTTTGTCGTTGTCTTCGGTCCCGGGACGGTGACGACGTCGATGCAGACGGCGACCGGGTCCGGCCAGACGGAGCCGCCGACGGGGGCAACGTTGGTCACGCCGGGTCCC
>NZ_JAGXJM010000493.1:0-245 GCF_019091445.1 Streptomyces sp. GbtcB7 | reverse complement strand
CGCTGTGCCTTGTACTCCAGCATCGCGAGGAACTGCGCCCAGCCGGCGTCGTGCACGGATTTGCCGAGCCGGGTGCGCGCGAGGGCTTTCACCGCCAGGTCCTCCGCGGCCGCTTGGTTTTCGCGGATCAGGCGGGTGGAGAGCTGGTGGTGGAACTCGCGGCGGGCATCGGCGACCTGCGCGTGCGCGCGGGCCACCTTCAGACGGGCCTTCTCCCGGTTGTTCGACCTCTTCTGCTTGCGGGA
>NZ_JAGXJM010000492.1:0-246 GCF_019091445.1 Streptomyces sp. GbtcB7 | reverse complement strand
AAGTTCCTTGACCAAGTCAGCACACTTTTAACCCTACGCTTAGGTCTTTCTGTTTATTTTATGATGCCCTCGAGGCAAGACTATAGGGAAATTTAGGGGCAACATCACATGCGCAACGGAAGAACAAGAAAATAAAATTTTAAATTTTTTCGTAGAAAAAAAAGGTTTCATCGTTATACGAAGATTAGTGCGTAAAAATCGTAAAATTGAAAAACTATGCATATATGAAAGATGTGTCACCTGATC
>NZ_JAGXJM010000491.1:0-246 GCF_019091445.1 Streptomyces sp. GbtcB7 | reverse complement strand
GATGATGAATATAGGAAAGCAAGAATATTTGAAAGAGGACTAAGGCTGGTAATAAGTACCAGATATCAGCTTTAAAACTCCAGATATACACTGGTGTAGTTGAAAGAGCTTTCATACTTAAAGAAGACTTGGAGGAGATCCAAGAAACCAGGGACAAGAACAACAAGGATAAGTTTGTTAGTAAAAGTAAGAGAGGAAATGAAGCAGAAAGAAGTAACAAGAGGGTAAAGGCACTTAGATTTGAGA
>NZ_JAGXJM010000490.1:0-246 GCF_019091445.1 Streptomyces sp. GbtcB7 | reverse complement strand
GAGAGAGAGAGAGAGAGAGAGGGAGAGAGAGGGCTGTGGTGGTATGATGAGAGAAGTCGAATGCGTGTCAGTTTTCATGGTCGAGTTGAGTGATGGAGACCGAAACGTATTCATCTGACGCTCGAATGGAGGTGCGAAGGTAGGAGGGACTGTTACGGCAATTGTCCCCATCTTGATGATGTGTGTATGTATAAAATTCGTGGAAAATATTCACTGGATTTAACAGTGTATAAACCACGGAAGAAG
>NZ_JAGXJM010000489.1:0-246 GCF_019091445.1 Streptomyces sp. GbtcB7 | reverse complement strand
GCTCCGACATCGACGAGGCCATCGCCTTCTTCGGCACCCGGCCGTACGACAAGCCCCGTCGACACCTTTACAAACGCTACGAGCACTTCGGGATCGACACCTCTCACTTCCCCCGCAATGGCCGCCGTGGGCCGCAGGACCTGCCGAGTGAGAGTGAGTTGCGCCAAGCAGTCACCGGGTCCATTTCCATCGCAGGCGTCCTCCGGTTACTGCAACGCCCGGTCAACTCCCGGCTGCGCGCGCTGC
>NZ_JAGXJM010000488.1:0-246 GCF_019091445.1 Streptomyces sp. GbtcB7 | reverse complement strand
AAACAAACATACGTATCTCTTGAATTTGACAAAGAATACCAAATAAAATATGGTAGACCATCAATAAAGAACCAAGGTAAAACAGGTCATGACCTCCTCGTAAATGAAGTTCTTTAACTACTCTCAAAATCCCTTTCAAAAAGTTATCAAACACCCATAAATTTACAAAAACATTTTTTTTTCTTTGGTAGTTGCAATAGTTTTTTTTCAAAAAACTAAGCCAAACATACTCTTAGTACTATTGCT
>NZ_JAGXJM010000487.1:0-246 GCF_019091445.1 Streptomyces sp. GbtcB7 | reverse complement strand
CTCGGACATCAAGAAGCACGTGTATAACTCTTACTAGGCCTTCTAATGTTGGGCTTCTGAAACCATTCTTGGGCCTTAATAGAGTATACAATGTCATGGAAGGAAAAAGGTCCAAGTCAACCAGTGGTCCAAGTCAACCTTCACTGGTTTGTTCGATGTGAACAAAAGTGTAAAACAGATCGTTCAATGTTATCTCTCCCCTTTAACATTTACGTACATAAAAATATTAAAAAGGGTATGTTGAAA
>NZ_JAGXJM010000486.1:0-246 GCF_019091445.1 Streptomyces sp. GbtcB7 | reverse complement strand
CGCCCGGAACCGGGCGATCGCCTCCGCGCTGGTGGGTTTGACTGTGTCGGCGACCGCGACGATCCCCAGGTGTGTCCCGTCACGGCCGATGGCGACGACGGTTGCTCCCTCAGTTTGCAGCGCGTCTGCGTCGTGCTGTAGTTGCGTGGCGGGGCGGATGCCCCACTGCTCCTGCAGCCAGGACGGACGGCCGGCGACGACGAGAGAGCCTGCGACGATGCCCTGCACCCCAAACCCGGCGTGAGA
>NZ_JAGXJM010000485.1:0-246 GCF_019091445.1 Streptomyces sp. GbtcB7 | reverse complement strand
CACGGTCGACGCGGGGCAGCTCCGGCTCGCCTGCTCGCGCGTGCCGTTCGGTGTGCGCACGCTCGCGATCATCGCGGACAGCCGCCTCGACGTCCCGGCCCTGCGCCGCGTGGGCGACGCGGACGTCGTGGCCCTGGGCGAGCTCGACCAGCTCCCGAACGCGATCCGCAAGGTCCTGTCGTGAACCGGCCGCGCTTCCTCCTGCTCCCCGGGTCGACGTGGCGTCGCCTCGTCGCCGACGTCGGC
>NZ_JAGXJM010000049.1:0-72010 GCF_019091445.1 Streptomyces sp. GbtcB7 | reverse complement strand
GGGGGGGGGCGGGGGGGGGGGGGGGGGGGGGGGGGGGGGGGGGCGCCGCCGGGGGGGGGGGGGGGGGGCGTAGCCCCGGTGGGGTGCAGGGGCGTAGCCCCGCGGGGAGGTCGGGGGCGTAGCCCCGGTGGGGTGCAGGGGCGTAGCCCCGCGGGGGGGTCGGGGGCGTAGCCCCGGTGGGGTCGAAGGGGCGGAGCCCCTGGGGATGGGTTGGGTAGGGGCGGCGGGGGCGAGGAACGGTTGGAGGGCGGGCCTAGAACGTCGCTCGGATCTCGCCCACCTCGACGCCTCCGCCTGTCAGGGGGGCGTGGCCGATTTTGGAGAGGACCGGGGATTGCGTGCCCAAGAGGGACAGGGCGCGGGCGAGGACGGGGCCGAGTGCGCGGGTGGCACCGTCGTCGATCTTGAAGGCGAGGGCCCTGCCGTCGGGGAGGGCAACCGCCTGGACGGCCTCCGCGCCCATCTTGGAGAGGGCACCCGGTATCTCGCGCATGAGCCAGGTGTCGGGACGGCGCGTGCCGGCGACGTACTCGGGGTGGGCGCGCATGGCGTCGGCGACACGGCGTTCGGCGGAGCCGGGGGCGGCGAGGACGAAGGACCGGAAGGCACGGGCGAGGCCCGTGAGGCTGATCGCCATCAGCGGCGCACCGCAGCCGTCCGTACCGACCGCCGCCACCGACTCCCCCGCCGCCTCCTCGACCACCGTGTGGATGAGCTGCTGGAGCGGATGACCGGGGTCCAGGTAGGAGTCCAGGGGCCAGCCTCGCAGCGCGCACACCGCGAGCATCGCCGCGTGCTTGCCGGAGCAGTTCATGGTGACCCGGTCACGGACCGCGCCCCCGGCGAGATACGTCTCCGCCTCCGCCGGGTCCAGCGGCAGATCCGGCGGGCACTGCAACTGCCCGGCGTCCAGCCCGTGCTCGGCCAGCATCTTCTGGACGAGATCGCGGTGGAAGGCCTCCCCGGAGTGGCTGGCGGCGGCGAGAGCCAGCCGTTCGCCGGCCAGGTCCAGCCCCGCCCGCAGCACACCCGCCGCCTGCATCGGCTTGTTCGACGAGCGCGGGAAGACCGGCGCGGTCACCTCGCCCAGCGCCAGCTCGACCGACCCGTCCGCGGCCAGCAGCACCAGGCTGCCCCGATGCCGCCCCTCGACGAATCCCGAACGGACGACCTCGGCGAGAACAGGCGGTATGAAGGGGTCTGCGGGGACGGCAGGAGCGGCGGCGGACATCGGCGGTGGCCTTCCATGACAGGGACCCGCCCGGTGATCGAACCGCGGCACCGTACGGGAGGTCCCCCGATGGCGTGTCCCCGGCCGAGCCCCACGACCGCGACCCGGGCTGTTCCCGGGCGTGGCCGCCGCGACCGCGGAACCGGGCGCGGCCATGGGGCCCGGCCCCGGATGTCCCGGAGCGCCGGTGCCGCCGCAGCCGTCGCACGCGCCCCCGGGATCGCCGGGGGCCACCGCGTCACATGAGCAGGTCGTCTACTTGTGCTTCCCCATCACGGTACCTGCGGGCGATCTCGGCGCTGCAATCGTCGGCGGTGCGCTGCAGGTGCTGGCGCCGCCGGGAGACCTGCTGCTCGTAGCGCACCAACCGTCCCATCCCCGCGCCGAGCTCGTCGTCCGTACGTGCTTCCAGGTCCGACAGCTCCACCTCGGCGAGCATGTCCGCGGCCAGCCGCCGGTATTCCTCGCCGTACGGTGTGCCCACTGTCACATGGCGGGCCGACGAACGGTGCCGGGCGGGCGCGTCCGTCAGGATCTCCGCGAGCCGGTCGACGACCGACGCCCCGCCGGAACCGGAACCCGCTCCCCTCCCCCCGGCCGGACGCAGCCCCGGACTCGTTCCCAAGCCCGAGACCAGCGGCGCTCCCGACGTCGCGGAGGGCGCCCGCAGTCCCCCGCGGCGCGCCAGCTCGGCCCGCAGGATGTCGATGCGCCCCTGGAGCAGCCGCCGCACATAGCTGAGGTCGGCCTCGTCGCGCTGCGCGTCGCGCCGCAGGGTCCGCAGTTCGGGCAGCCGCAGCAGGGGCAGCTCGGGCGCGGGCGGGTCCGGGGGCAGCGGGCTGTCGGTGCGCTGCACGGGAGGACGATGAACCCCCGAACGACCGCCTCCCGCCCGCGGACTCGTACGGGTCAACGACACAGCCCCGGGCGGCTGCTGCCCGGTACTCGGTGTGCTCATGTGCCTCTACCGTCCCCTCGACCGGCGCGGTCCACCCCACGGTTGCACCGCAACACACGCATCGTGCCACCCCAAGTGGCCGCTATGTGACCGAGTGCCCCCGATCGGCCCCAGATGGGGGGGTAAGGAGCAAAAAGAAACCCCCAAAAGACCCCTCGAAAGAGGTCAGGGGATCACGCGCGAAAGCGTTGAGCCCTGTGACACGAAGGCGTTGAGCCCCGTGCAGGGGGCTCCTTCCCGCACGGCATGATGGTTCTCATGCGTGCGGTGGTACAGAGGGTGGACGGCGCGAGCGTCGTCGTGAACGGGGAACACGGTCCGGAAACGGTCGGGGCGATCGACGGCGAGGGGCTGTGCGTCCTCGTCGGTGTCACGCACGACGACACCAAGGAGAAGGCGGCCCAACTCGCCCGCAAACTCTGGTCCATCCGGATGCTGGCGGACGAGAAGTCGTGCTCCGACATCGACGCGCCGCTGCTCGTCATCAGCCAGTTCACCCTGTACGGCGACGCCCGCAAGGGCCGCCGCCCCACCTGGAACGCGGCCGCCCCCGGCGATGTCGCCGAACCCCTCGTCGACGAGGTCGTGGCCCAACTCCGCGCGCTGGGCGCCACGGTGGCGACGGGCCGGTTCGGCGCGCAGATGCGCGTCTCGCTGACGAACGACGGCCCGTTCACCGTGCTCCTGGAGATGTGACCCAGGAAATGCGACCCGCCTGAGCCCTACGGCTCGACCACGACCTCCTGCGCCGCCGCCGTCGTGTCCGCCAGCAGCCGCGCCTCCAGCGGCACGTTCCGCTTCACCAGGGCGAGCGCGATCGGGCCGAGCTCGTGGTGGCGTACGGAGGTGGTGATGAAGCCGATCTTCCGGCCGTCGGGACCGTCGTCCGCGAGGCGCAGTTCGGTGCCGTGCGGCGGCAGATGGACCTCGCTGCCGTCCAGGTGCAGAAAGACGAGCCGGCGCGGGGGCTTGCCCAGGTTCTGTACGCGGGCGACGGTCTCCTGGCCCCGGTAGCAGCCCTTCTGGAGGTGCACCGCGGTGCCGATCCAGCCCAGCTCGTGCGGGATCGTGCGGTGGTCGGTCTCGAAACCGAGCCGCGGGCGGTGGTGTTCGACGCGCAGCGCCTCGTAGGCCAGCAGCCCGGCCGCCGGACCGGCCTTCTCGGCGTACGACTCCAGGTCCGTACGCGGCAGGAAGAGATCACGCCCGTACGGCGTCTCGCGTACGACCACGCCCTCGGGGACCTCGGCGATCGAACCGGCCGGCAGGTGCACGACCGCGAAGTCGTCCGTGCGGTCGGCGGTCTCGACGCGGTAGAAGAACTTCATGGACTCCAGGTACGCGAGCAGCGCGTCCTGGGTGCCGGGTTCGACGTGGGCCCAGGTCGTGGTGCCGTCGTCGACGAGGTACAGCGCGTGCTCGATGTGGCCGTGCGCGGAGAGGATCAGCGCCTCGGTGGCGCGGCCCGCCGGGAGGTCCGTGACGTGCTGGGTGAGCAGCAGGTGCAGCCAGCTCAGCCGGTCGTCGCCGGTGACGGCGACGACGCCGCGGTGCGAGAGGTCCACGAAGCCGTTGCCGTCGGCGAGGGCGCGCTGCTCGCGGAACAGGTCGCCGTAATGGGCTGCGACCTGTTCATCCACGCCTTCGGCGGGGACGGCGCCGGGCAGGGACAGGAGAGGGCTCTTCATACACCTAGCCTACGACTTGGTAGTTGAACTCTTGAGAGAGCAGTCCTTGCACCGGCCGAAGATCGCGAAGTGCTTCATGTCCGTCTCGAAGCCGAACGTGTCCCGGAGCTTCGCGGTGAACTCCGCGGCGACCGAGACGTCGGCCTCGATGACGTTCGTGCAGTCCCGGCAGACCAGGTGGATGTGGTGATGCCGGTCGGCGAGATGGTAGGTCGGCGCGCCGTGCCCGAGGTGGGCGTGACTGACCAGACCGAGCTCCTCCAGGAGCTCCAGGGTCCGGTAGACGGTGGAAATGTTGACCCCCGACGCCGTCTTCCTCACTTCGATGAGGATGTCGTCGGGGGTCGCGTGCTCCAGGGTGTCCACAGCTTCGAGGACAAGCTGGCGCTGCGGCGTCAGCCGGTAGCCGCGCTGCCTCAGGTCGCTCTTCCAGTCGGTGCTCACCACACAGGAAGTCTAGGACCATTCCGGGATGTGACGACCTGAGGAGAGCCACCGAACCGGCCGGACCACTTCCGAACTGCTTCCTGACTGCTTTCCGGCTACTTGAAGAACGCGATTCCGTCGTCCGGCATGTCGTCCGGGAGGGCCTTGGCCCAGCGCTCGACGTCCTCCGGAGTGACGACCTTCTTCAGGTGCGCGGACATGTAGGGGCGCAGCTCGACCTCGGGGGTCTGCTTCTCACCGACCCACATGAGGTCGCTCTTCACATAGCCGTAGAGACGCTTGCCGCCGGTGTAGGGACCCGAGGCCGCCGTCCGTGCCACGGCGTCGGTGACCAGGTCGATCTGCGGCGTCTTGGCCGCCAGGTCGCCGTACCAGATCTCGACGACACCGTCGTCGCGGGTCATGACGACCTCGACCTTGCGGTCGGGGTGGACACGCCAGAAGCCGGACTCGGTCTCCAGCGGCCGGACCTTGTTCCCGTCGGCGTCGAGCACCCAGGTGTGCGAGTGGTACTCCAGGAAGTCGCGCCCGTCGTGGGTGAAGGTGACCTCCTGTCCGAAGTTGCACTTCTCGGAGCCGGGGAAGTCGTGAACACCCGCACCGGCCCAGTTGCCGAGCAGGAAGGCAAGGGGAAGCAGGTCCTTGTGCAGGTCGGACGGGATCTCGATCATGAGCTCGGCAGTTCCTCGATGGGGGTCAGCGCTGGCCCTGGTACAGCTTCTTCACGGTCAGCCCGGCGAAGGCGAGCACGCCGACGCAGACCAGGACCAGCAGGGTTTCGAAGAAGATCTCCACGGGGTGCTCCTCGGATGAGCGGGGTGGGCGGTACAAGAGCCGAGCCCCAGCTTAGTGGGCCGGGGCTCGGGGCTCTCTGCGAGGTACTCCTGGGCGATTCTCTGCGAGGTACGCCCGGGCGTGTTCAGCCGAGCAACTGGCTCTGGAGGACCACCGTCTGCTGGAACGGCACCGCCTTCGCGGCGCCCTTGCGGGACTGCACGATCAGGGCGAGGGTGTCCCCGGCCGAGAGGTACGCCTGGCGGACCTGCTCGGCGCCGTACGGCTTGACCTCGTCGTACGCGTGACGGATCACGTCGTCGACCGCGGCGCGGTCCGGGAACCGGTCGTCGGCCATCATCCGCTCGGCGCCGCGCAATGCGTAGATCGGCGTGTTGTAGCTGGTCAGCCCGGGCGAGTTCACCTCGTCCGCGACGACGACCGAGTCGAACTGCAACAGGTAGATCCGGGTGTGCGTACCGTCCGGCGTCGTCCAGCCGCGCGCCGCGATGTGCCGCAGACCGTTGTCGGTCAGCTGCTGCCCGACCGTCTCCCGGTCGTCCCGCGAGGCGTACTCCGCCAGGAACGTCTTCGTCGCCAGCCAACCGTCCGTCCCGCGCAGCGCCGCGTCGACGTGTGCGCCCTTCGGGGCGGGCAGCACGAGCCGCCGCAGGTCGGCGTAGTGGGTGCCGGTCCTGTTCGACTCGGCGAGCGGGCGCGGGCTGCCGGAGGGCAGCGGCGGCCGGGTGATCGTCGGGTAGTCCCAGCGCCCGTCCGACTCCGTCGCCAGACCGGGTACGTCGGTGCGGTCCATGCGGGTGATGCCGTACGCGACCGACGTGCCGACCGCCGCGAAGACCACGGTGGCGGCGGTCCAGCGGAGCAGGGCCCGCAGCACCCGACGGTCCTTGCGCACCGGGGCCGGGGGCACCTCGGACCCGACGGCCGTGGACGGCACCTCCGGGTCAACCGCGGGCACGGCCTCGGGGGCGGCGACCGCCGTCGCCTCCTCGGGCGCGGGTGGCTGCGCGGCCGGCACCTCGACCGGAGTCGTGGTCCCGTCCTCGACGGGCGTCGGCGTCGCGTTCTCGACCGGCGTCGCCGCCGCGTCCTCGACGGAGCTCGTCTGCTCGGTCATACCGCCTCCCCCGGCTCGGCGATGCGGTCGAGCTGCTCGCGCAGCAGCATCGCGACACCCTTGGTGTTCAACGGCTTGGCCCCGTAGGCGGTCGCGCTGACCAGCACGTCACCCTGGTAGGCGGAGCAGACCATCATGTCGAGCTTCTCGTCCTTGTCCTTGGGCGGCAGGAAGCACTTGGCGTTCTTGTGGCCCTTGATCTCGGGCCCCTTGCGGAAGATCTTGAGAGCGTCGAAGAACTCGTTCTGGAACGTCGACATGCCCTTCACCGCCGCCTTGTCCTCGATCTGGGCCAGCTCGACGCTCATGGTGAAGCCGCTGTCGGCATACAGCGTGGAGTTGAACCCGCTGGAGGTGCTGAGGTAGCTGCGCATCGCGATGCCCTTGGTGCGCTGCTTGTCGATCCGCTTCTCCAACTCCCGCCGCTGGGAACGCGGCAGGTCGCGCAGCGCCTCCTTGCGCAGAGCGGTGGCCTCGGGCCCGCTGAGCGAGGCGTCGGAGCCGAACTCGCCGATGTCCGGGCCCCGACTCCAGCCCTCGGTGCCGTACGGCACGAGCATCGCGGCGAGTCCCGAGGCGGTCTTCGCCGTCTTGGCGTCGTTGGGGGCGGGAACCGGGAAGGTCCAGGAAGGCGCGCCGGGGTCCCGGTCGGCGTCCTGGACGGTCACGACGGTGTAGCCGGCGCCGCCGAGGACGGCCGCGACGAGGAGCACGGAACCGGCGACGGCGGCGATGCGCCCCCGGCGGAGGGGCTTCTTGGGTTTCTTGACGGGGGCGATGGATTCGGGCGCGGCGGGTTCGGGCGCGGGCTCCTGAACAAGCTCCTCGATGCGTTCCTTGACCGGCTCCTCCACGCGTTCCTGGACGGGCTGCTCGCTCATCGGTTGCTCGTCTGTCACAGCCGCTCCATCTGCCGCTCGGCCAGGTCCATGATCTTGGCCTTGGGAATCGGCTTGGTGTCGTAGATCCAGATCTCCATGGCGATGTCACCGCGCCAGGCGTGCGCCTCGGCCTCGTACATCGGGAGGTAACCGGGCTTCGTGTCCGGCTTGGTGTGGACGTAGGCCATGCCGTCGCCCGTCCCCGGGACGGCCCAGACATGGGTGCCGCTCTTCGTGTTCGCCCAGTAGCGGCCCTCGGCCGCGGCGTCGGAGGCGCCGAGTTTCTCCTCCTGCCGGTACTGGATGAGGCGGACCTCCACGCTGTACGTGCTGCCCACCGTCCAGCCGGTGGCAGCCGCACGCCGGAACTCGGCGCTGATCAGGTCACCGAAGGCGTTGGCCGGCTTGGTGTACTGCTCCGCGTAGTCGGCGATGCCCATCCAGCCCTTGTCGCCCGGCACGTACTCGGCGTCCCGCGTCCCCTTCGGCCGCTTGACCAGCAGCTTGCGCAGGTCGTCGTCGGTCTTCACCCGGCGGTCCTGCGCGGCGGACAGGGGTTCGGGACCGGCGCCCTTGGCCTGGGCGACCACGGGCTGCGAGAGCGACGGCAGCTTGGTCGGCTCCCGTTCGGCCTGGATCAGAAAACCGGCACAGGTGCCCCCGACCAGCCCGAGCACGGCGGCCGTGGCGATCAACAGGGCCGTACGCCCCCGCCGACGTACGCGAGGCGTTTCCTCCTGGATCTCCTCACGGATTTCCTCAGGGATCTCCTCTCGGATCTCCTCATCCATCTCTTCGACTTCCACGACATCCCCCCACGGAACGCGACGCACGGATTCCGTATCCGCGCGCACAGGAGACCCATGGGAATCTCACGGGGTTGTAAGGGACATGATCACGATTCGGACTCTCCCCGAACGCCCCCGGACTACCATGCGGCCATGGCGAAGAAGCTCGTGATCAAGGTGACGGCGGGGGCCGATGCCCCCGAGCGCTGCTCGCAGGCGTTCACGGTCGCGGCGGTGGCCGTGGCCAGCGGGGTCGAGGTCTCCCTGTGGCTGACCGGCGAGTCCTCGTGGTTCGCGCTGCCGGGCCGGGCCGCCGAGTTCGAGCTGCCGCACGCGGCGCCGCTGCCCGATCTGATCGACTCGGTCCTGGCCGCGGGCCGGCTCACCCTGTGCACCCAGTGCGCGGCGCGCCGGGACATCACGGAGAAGGACGTCATCGACGGCGTACGCATCGCGGGCGCCCAGGTGTTCGTCCAGGAGGCGCTGGCGGACGATACCCAGGCGCTCGTCTACTGACGGTGCCGCGCGTACGGAAGGCGCTGCGCGCGCCCTCCTACGGACGGCGCTTCCTGCCGTCGAGCTACGGGCGGCGCTTCTTGCCGTCGAGTTCGTCCCACCACTCGTCGGACTTCTGATCCCCGGACGGGTCGTCCCACCAGCGGTCCTCGGGCCCCCGCCGGTTGGCGACCATCGCGGCGAACGGCGGAATCACCATCGCCACCACACACATCCCCACGGCCACGGGAATCGACCAGATCCTTACGACTCCCCAGGCCAGGACGAAAAGACCGATGCACGTCCCCATCATGGCGAAGTAGACGTGTCGCCGTCGTGCGTACATACCTCAAGCGTAGGCCCGTACATGCCGAAGGGCCGCACCCCGAGCGTCCAACCCTGGGGTGCGGCCCTTCGGCCACTCAGAGTGCCGTCAGACGGCGATCGCGACCTCGGCGAGGCCGCCCGTCTGGGCGACGACCGTGCGGTCCGCGGTGCCACCGGGGACCAGGGCGCGTACGGTCCAGGTGCCCTCGGCCGCGTAGAAGCGGAACTGGCCCGTCGCGGAGGTGGGGACCTCCGCCGTGAACTCGCCGGTCGAGTCCAGCAGGCGCACGTAACCGGTGACGGGCTCGCCGTCGCGGGTCACCTGGCCCTGGATGGTGGTCTCACCGGGCTTGATCGTCGAGGCGTCGGGGCCGCCGGCCTTCGCTCCACACATATTTCGATTCCGTCCTTCAGGCCTTGAGGGTTACTTGTTGGCGCCGAGCTCGATCGGGACGCCGACCAGGGAGCCGTACTCGGTCCAGGAGCCGTCGTAGTTCTTGACGTTCTCCACGCCGAGCAGCTCGTGCAGCACGAACCAGGTGAGCGCGGAACGCTCACCGATGCGGCAGTACGCGATGGTGTCCTTGGCGAGGTCGACCTGCTCCTCGGCGTAGAGCTCCTTGAGCTCGTCGTCCGACTTGAAGGTGCCGTCGTCGTTGGCGTTCTTCGACCACGGGATGTTGCGGGCGGTCGGGACGTGGCCCGGACGCTGCGACTGCTCCTGCGGCAGGTGGGCCGGGGCGAGCAGCTTGCCGCTGAACTCGTCGGGCGAGCGGACGTCGACCAGGTTCTGCGAACCGATCGAGGCGATCACGTCGTCGCGGAAGGCGCGGATCGCGGTGTTCTGGGCCTTGGCCTTGTAGTCGGTCGCGGCGCGGTTGGGGACCTCGACGACCAGGTCGCGGGAGTCGAGCTCCCACTTCTTGCGGCCGCCGTCGAGGAGCTTGACGTTCTCGTGGCCGTACAGCTTGAAGTACCAGTAGGCGTAGGACGCGAACCAGTTGTTGTTGCCGCCGTAGAGGACCACCAGCGTGTCGTTGGCGATGCCCTTCTCCGACAGGAGCTTCTCGAAGCCCTCCTGGTCGATGAAGTCACGGCGGACCGGGTCCTGGAGGTCCTTGGTCCAGTCGATCCGGATCGCGTTCTTGATGTGGTTCTTCTCGTACGCGGACGTGTCCTCGTCGACCTCGACGATGGCCACGCTCGGGTCGTCCAGGTGGTCCTGGACCCAGTCGGCGTCGACCAGGACGTCGCTGCGGCTCATGCTGTTTCTCCTCCGGGGCAGTTGCGGCGGGGCGGTGCGTTAGACAGAGGGTGCGCGGTCATGCCTGTCGAGGCTGCGCGGCGCGCACGGGGACCCTGGCGAAGAGGGGCCAGGGGAGGGCGGACGGACGAATGTCCCGCTCAGAAGGTGCGACAGAGCATGGCGGCGACGCGGCACAGGTCTACTGCCCGCCGCTTCGTGAGATCCGCCTGTCGCTTCATGGGTCCGATCGTAGGGACGGACAGGCGGGCATGTCACCGGTGTGTCGGATGCTGAGATGCGATCGTCCGGGATGTGGGACGCCTTCACCGCCGGGACGGCCCCCGCGGGGATTCCGGGCGGCCGTATCCGTCATCACACCGCGCGCACATCTGCGGTACGGACGGGCCCGTCTCGCCCCTCGGACAGCTCTCCGGCCGCAGTCTCCCTGACCTCTGCCCTCTGCCCTCCGGCGGCTGCTGACCTCTGTCCTCCGGCCGCTGACCCTTCTACCCGACCAGCTTGACGTTCGAACCCTTCACGGAGACGTCCACGCCGTTCGCTCCCGCCTGGACCGTGTCGAGCTGGATGCCGCCCGGCAGCTCGCCGATCTTCTGCTCGAAGTCGGTGATCGCGCGCACCCGGTTCTCGGCGAGGTCGACGCCCAGCTTGGGGAGGGAGTCCGCGTGCACCTTGACCGTGTTGCCCCCGACGACCGTGACCGAGCTGAGCACGGAGACCGGCTGGGGCACCTTGGTGCCGCCGATGCTGACCTCGACCGCCACCTTGATCTTGCCGTTGCCGCCGTCGGAGAGGCCGACGACCCGGGCGGTGACCCCGGGACCGACCTGCGTGGGCTGGGACTTGGCGGTCTTGAGCAGCTCGGCGTACCCGATGGACGCGGAGCCGGTGGCGCTGTCGGCGGTGGCGGAGCTGTAGTCGCCGTTGAAGGCGACGCCGTGCATCTCGGCGTTCAGGTCGTCGATACGGATGCTGCCGGTGCCGCCCGCACTGCCCGCGCCGCTCGTCGACGCCTCGTAGTCCTTGATGCCGATCTTCACGTCGTCGAGTTCGCCACCGACGACCTGGGTGAGGAAGGGGAAGCCCTCGATGGACACGTCCGGCGTACTCGCCAGGCCCTCGGTGCTCTTGATCCGGTCCGCAGCCTTGTTCTCCGCGAAACCGACCGCCACCCGGTCCGCGATCACGAACAGGCCGCCGAGAATGACGGTGACGATCAGGATTATTCGCAGTGCACGCATGCGCGGTGTTCCCCACCTCGAACGGATCCGGACGACCGAGTGGCCTCCCTCGCGAACCTAACCCCGAAGGGCCCCGCGACGGGGGCCCTCCGAAGCAGTTGTAGATCACCTGTGACGAACAGCCACCGGCCCGGTTTCTAGCCGAGCGCGCGGCCCAGCAGGTACACGGCGGGGGCCGCGGCGGCCAGCGGCAGGGCCACGCCCGCGGTGAAGTGGACGAAGCGGGACGGGTAGTCGTAGCTGGCGACCCGGTGGCCGATCAGCGCGCAGGCCCCGGCGCCGAGGCCGAGGAAGGCCCCCTTGTTGCCCAGGTCCGTCATCCCGCCGACCGCGATACCGGCGCCCACCGCGGCCAGCAGCGCCACCGCCACGGAGGCGGCGGTGGGCAGCGGCAGGGCGCGGGCGAGGATCGCGACGGCGACCGCGGCGGCGCCCACCGTGACGGCGTCCGGCTCGGCAGCGAGGTGCCCGGTCGCGATGATCGCGAGAGCCGCCGAGGCGACGGTCGCCATCAGGCCGTACATCCGGGTGTCCGGGTCGGCGTGGCTGCGCAGTTGCAGGACGAGGGTGAGCAGGACCCACACGCCGAGGGTGCCGAGGATCGCGGCGGGCGCGTTCTCCCGGCCCGCCGCGAGGAGCGCGACGTCCGCGGTGACCGCGCCGAGGAACGCCAGCGCGATGCCCTGACGGGCCGGCCACATCCCGTTCAGCCGGAACCAGCCCGCCGCGGTGACGGCCTGGAGGAGGACGAGGGGGACGACGAGGGCGTACTGCCCGATCGCCGCCGTCCCGGAGAGCAGCAGTCCGAGCACCGCGGTGAGCGCGGCGGGCTGGATGCCGGGTTCGATGATCGGGGAGCGGCCCTCGGCGCGGGCGCGCTGGGCGTCGGTGACGCGGGCGTTGCCGGTGACGGTCGGGGGACCGTAGCCGGAGGCGGTGTCAGGGGTGACCGCGCCGCCGGTGCCGGTGCCGGGCGCCTGCTGGACGGGGGGCTGGTACGCGGGCGTCCACTCCGGTGTCGGCGCCGGCGTCGGTGCCTCCTGCGGCAGCGGCTGCCCGACCGTGCCGTACGTCTGCGGCTCGGGGTACGCCTGGTAGCCCTGCGGCGGCAGATACGTCGTGTCCGCCGCCGGCATCGAGGGCTGCGCCTGGGTCTCCCAGGTCTGCCCCTCCCACTGCTGGGTGTGCTGCTGCCACTCGGGCTGCTGCGGCGGCTGTTGCTGCTGAGGCTGCCCGTGCCCGTGCCCCTGCCGCTGTTGCTGTTGCTGTTGCTGCTGAGGCTGCGGATACGGGTCGTACCCCTCGTAGGGACCCTCGTACCGGCCCTCGTACGGCTGGTCGCTCATCGTCTCGCTCACCCTCCTGCGAACGGCGGGAGCACCTCGACCGTGCCGCCCTCGGCCAGCCGTACCGTCTCATGTTCGCGCGTGCCCACGGGGTCACCGTCGATGAGGAAGGAGCATCGCCGCAGCACGCGGACGAGTTCGCCGGGGTGTCGCACGCGGGCCGCGTCGAGCGCCTCGGCGAGCGTGCCCGCGTCGTACGGCTCCTCCGCGACGCCCGCCGCGGCCTTGGCGGCGGCCCAGTAACGCACCGTGCCCTTTGCCATCTCGTTCCTCAATCGTGTTTTCCGTGAACACGGATCAGTCATCAGTGGTTGGTCATCAGTGGTTTCTGTGAACACGGTCAGGCTAGCCCGCCGCCGCGACGGCCCATGCTCCGATACGGCCGAGCAGCTCGTCGTCCGCCGCGTGCTCGGCGTGGCCCATACCGTGCTCGATCCACAGTTCGGCGTGGCCGCCGGAGGCGGCGGCGAGCATCCGCGGGTGGTCGACCGGGAAGTAGCCGTCCTGGTCGCCGTGCACGATCAGCAGCGGAGTGGGCGCGATGAGCGGGACCGACTCGACCGGGGAGGTCGGCACCGGGTCCCAGTCACGGTGGTGGATCCGGGTGCGCAGGCCGTATCGGCCGACCGCGCGGCCCACCGGCCGGGTTACCAGCCAGTGCAGGCGCCGCATAGGGGCCGTACCCCGGTAGTACCAACGGGCGGGTGCGCTCACCGAAACCACGGCGTCCGTACGCGCCTCTGTGCGCCCCTCGTGCTCCATCTCCGCGCCCCGGTCCGGGCCACCCTCCGAGCCACCGTCCGGGCCACGGCGCAGCGCCGCGTGCCGCAGCACCACCGAACCGCCCATCGAGAAGCCGACGGTGGCCACACGCGTGTGCCCGAGTTCCCGGGCCCAGGCCACCGCGGCGGCCAGATCGTGGACCTCACGGTCACCGACCGTGGAGCTGCCGCCGGAGGCGCCGTGACCACGGAAGGAGAAGGTGACCACCGCCGCGTGCCGGGCGAGGACGGCCGCGGCGTGACGCACGTGCGGACGGTCCAGATCGCCCGTGAAGCCGTGCGCGACGACAATGACCACATCGTTCAAGCCAGTGGCCGAGTCATCAGAAGGCCGCGTTCCAGGGTCGTACGCCGCATCGATCGTCACCCCGTCGATCGTGTGCAGAAACCTCCGCAAAGGGGTGCGCGGGGGCGTCTCAAGGGGTGGACGATCGGAAGATCCCGTCGCTTGACCTGCCGGACCTGAGCTCATGTGGGCTATTCTGCTGGGCAGAGGACTCGGGCAGCGTAGCCCCCGGGTCCTTTTGTGCTTTCTGAAGCGTTGTATACGAAGCGGGAAACCGCAGGTGTACGAAGCCCACGAACGCATAGAACGTGTGGCGACCCCCCCGTGGGCCGTCCGGCGACTCCCAGGGGCGCGGGAGCCGCACCGTAGGAAGCAGTGCCGCAAACGTCCTCGCAGGGACCGAGGAGGAACCAGACGTTATGGGCGAGCGAACCTTGCATGACCGTAGGACGACCCAGGCAGGTGGGGCGCGATGAGTTCTCTGCTGCTCCTGACCAATGCTCTTCAGCCGTCGACGGAGGTGCTTCCCGCTCTCGGCCTGCTCCTGCACAACGTGCGAGTGGCTCCGGCGGAAGGCCCCGCTCTCGTCGACACCCCCGGTGCCGACGTCATCCTGATCGACGGCCGGCGCGACCTCCCACAGGTGCGCAGTCTGTGCCAGCTGCTGCGCTCGACCGGGCCCGGCTGTCCGCTGATCCTCGTCGTGACGGAGGGCGGCCTCGCGGCCGTCACCGCCGACTGGGGCATCGACGACGTGCTCCTGGACACCGCGGGACCGGCGGAGGTCGAGGCGCGACTGCGGCTGGCCATGGGCCGCCAGCAGATCGTCAACGACGACTCCCCGATGGAGATCCGCAACGGCGACCTCTCGGTCGACGAGGCGACGTACAGCGCCAAGCTCAAGGGCCGGGTCCTCGACCTGACCTTCAAGGAGTTCGAGCTCCTCAAGTACCTCGCGCAGCACCCGGGCCGTGTCTTCACGCGCGCCCAGCTGCTCCAGGAGGTCTGGGGCTACGACTACTTCGGCGGTACGCGGACGGTCGACGTCCACGTACGACGGCTGCGCGCGAAGCTCGGACCCGAGCACGAGTCTCTGATCGGTACCGTCCGGAACGTCGGTTATCGATTCGTTACACCTGAGAAGGTGGACCGCGCGGCGGACGAGGCGAGGGCCAGGGCGGCCCAGCCAAAGCCGGAGGATGCGGACGAGACGGCGCACCTGGACGCCGTCGAGACGGTCGAGGCGGCGGCGGAGACGCAGTAGGCGACCCCGAGGGCGTGCCGGGCGACCACGGGGGCGCGGTCAGCCTCCGTACGCCCTGCCCACGGGCGGGTCCATCCGCGTAGACTCCGCGCGTGGCCAAGGTGACGAGGGACGATGTAGCGCGACTGGCGGGTACGTCCACCGCCGTTGTCAGCTATGTCATCAACAACGGACCGAGGCCGGTTGCCCCGGCCACGCGCGAGCGCGTTCTCGCCGCGATCAAGGAACTGGGGTACCGGCCCGACCGGGTCGCCCAGGCCATGGCGTCGCGGCGGACCGAGCTCATAGGCCTGATCGTGCCGGACGCGCGCCAGCCCTTCTTCGGGGAGATGGCGCACGCGGTCGAGCAGGCCGCCGCCGAGCGCGGGAAAATGGTGCTCGTCGGCAACTCCGACTACATCGCCGAGCGCGAGGTCCACTACCTGCGCGCCTTCCTCGGCATGCGGGTCTCCGGGCTGATCCTCGTCAGCCACGCGCTCAATGACAACGCTGCCGCGGAGATCGACGCGTGGGACGCCCGCGTGGTGCTGCTCCACGAGCGCCCCGAGGCCATCGACGACGTCGCCGTCGTCACGGACGACGTCGGCGGCGCCCAGCTCGCCACCCGCCACCTCCTCGAACACGGCTACGAATATGTGGCCTGTCTCGGCGGCATCGCGGAGACCCCGACCGTCGGCGACCCGGTCTCCGACCACGTCGAGGGCTGGCGGCGCGCGATGCAGGAGGCCGGGATCTCCACCGAGGGGCGCCTCTTCGAAGCGCCGTACAACCGCTACGACGCCTATCAGGTCGGCCTCCAGCTGCTCGGCGGTCCCGACCGTCCGCCCGCCATATTCTGCTCCACCGACGACCAGGCGATCGGCGTGCTGCGCGCCGCGCGTGAGCTGCGCATCGACGTTCCGGGGCAGCTGGCCGTGGCCGGCTTCGACGACGTCAAGGAAGCCGCGCTGACGGATCCGCCGATGACGACGATCGCCTCCGACCGGTCGGCGATGGCGCGGGCCGCGGTGGATCTCGTACTGGATGACGGGTTGCGGGTCGCGGGGTCGCGGCGCGAGCGGTTGAAGGTGTTTCCGTCGCGGTTGGTCGTCCGGCGTTCTTGTGGGTGCGAGTAGCTCCGCTGGTGGGGCGGGTTTTGCGGGTCGTTTTCAGAGTGCAGGTGAGTGGGGGCTGGTCGCGCAGTTCCCCGCGCCCCTAAAAACCTAAAAACAAGGGCGCGCCGGCCCCGCAGGTTGCGGGGCCGGCGCGCTTTTTGTGGTCGCTCAGAACAGCAGGTTGTACTGGTTGAAGCCGCTGCCCAGGCCGATCCGTGAGCCGAAGAGGCTGCTGGAGGCCTTGTTGGTGCCGGGGTACAGCCAGAGCTTGCCGGCGGAGTCGCGGGTGATGACGTCCGCGATGCCGTCGCCCGTGACGTCGCCGTTGGAGACGTACGAGGTGAAGGTGAAGCCCGTACGCGCCTGGATCCGCGCCGCGAACGGGGTCTTCTCGACCTGCGTGCCCCGGTAGAGGTACAGGACGCCGGAGCTGTTGCGGACCAGCAGGTCGGCCCTGCCGTCGCCGGACAGGTCGCCGTGGCCGAAGATCTTCACGTTCTTCCAGGCCTTGTCGACGACCTTGACCTTGCCGTAGAACTGGCCGTTGCCCTTGCCCGGGTAGAGGTAGACCGAGCCGTCGGCGTCCACCGCGACCAGGTCGGGGCGGGCGTCACCCGTCATGTCGCCGGGGATGGCGTACGACTTGTAGCCGCCCCACACCGTGCTGATCTGCATCCAGTCGTACTCGCCGGAGCTGTGGTTCAGGTAGCTGCGGTACAGCTTGCCGTCGCCCTTGTCGCGCATGATCAGGTCCTGGTAGAAGTCCCGGTCCAGGTCTGACTGCAGCACCCAGCTGGCGTTCTGCCAGCCGCTGCCCTGGTAGGCGCGGGTGGCGAGCGAGGTGCCCTTGCTGTCCTGCTGGAAGAGGCCACCGGACGGCGTGCGCTCCAGCAGGTCGGCCTTGCCGTCGAAGGTCATGTCCGCGTCGTCGATGCGCGGCTGGGCGGCCCAGGTGTACGAGGACACCTTGGTGAACACCGGGTAGGCGCCCTTCGCGGTGCAGCCCGCGACGCCCCACGAGACGATGCCGACGACCTTGCCGCCGACGATGACGGGACCGCCGGAGTCACCGTTGCAGGGGCTCTTGGTGCCCTCGTCGGTGCCGGTCGCCGGGGTGCCCGCGCAGAACATCGCGCCCTCGACGAAGTCGTCCTCGCCGAGGACCGACTGCATCGCGGAGTTGCAGGTGGAGTCGGCGACCAGCGGCAGGGTCACCTTGCGCAGGTTCGCCGACAGGTCGGCGCCGTCGGCGCCGGAGGTCAGGCCCCAGCCGTAGACGGTGGCGGAGTTGCCGGCCTTGTAGGAGGCACTGTCACCGGCGGCCACCAGCCGCTGCCACTGCTGGTCCAGCGGGCGGTCGAGCGTGAGGACCGCGATGTCGTTCTGGACGGTCGTGGAGTTGTAGTGCGGGTGGTTCCACTGGCGGTAGACGCCCGCGACCGTGCCGCTGGTGTCGTCCAGCAGTCCGGTGGCGCCGGCCAGCACCGCGCCGTTCTTCACCCAGTCCAGGCCCGCGACGCAGTGGGCCGCCGTCAGGACCTTGTTCGGGGCGACGAGGGTGCCGCCGCAGAAGTAGCCGACGCCGGCCGTGCTGTCGTAGTAGGAGAGCTGGACCATCCACGGCGCGGAGGAGATCGTCGTCTCGGTGCCGCCGATGATGAAGGGCGTCTTCTTGGGGGTCGTGTCCGGGGTCGCCCGGTCCTTGACGGCCGCGGCGACCCGGCCGCGCAGCTCCTTGTCGGAGACGGTCGGCTTCGCGGGCTGGGACTGGTTCACCTCCGGCAGCGAGGGTCCGTCCGCCGCGGTGGCGGGCTGCGCCGCGAAGGCGCCGGCGCAGGTCAGCGCCAGCGCGAGAGCGGCCGTCGGCAACGCCGTGGCGGGGCGTCTCCAGCGGTCGCGCAGGGCACGTATCACTCAGGGCTCCTGGTGTGGGTGCGTGTGGATTCCATGTAGGAGGCCCGAGAAGGGCGTACGACGCACCGGCCCGATCGACGGCAGCGGTCACTGGCCATGGCCGGCAACCGCCTGCATCGATTCAGGCACACCGCGGAGCCCCCCTCCGGCGCGGAGATCGTAGGCCTCATCCGCCCCAGAACACATGTACTACACAGCAGACAGACAAGTATTCGTCCGTCGCCTTCCGTGACATCACCCCCACGCAACCCGCTGTTTCCCGGATTTCAGCGGGCCCGGGCGCCTTTATATCGGGCATACGAGGTTCTGTCGGGCTTCTCAGCGGCCACTCAGGGAGCTCTCATGATCGGGGGACAAGCTTTTTCCATGACCGAGAGCTTCCGCCGCAGCGGCGAGTACCCCCAGGGCGACGACCACCAGGCGACCGACCCCATGCGGGCGGCGTACCCCCAGCAGCAGCCCGTCTCTTCCTCTCCCGTGAACCCCGAGTGGCCGCCGCCGCCGGCGTACGAGCCGGTCGCTCCGGTCGCCGTCGACCCGGGTACCACCGTGTGGCCGGGCTCCGGTCAGGGTGGCGACGGCGGTGCGGGCGGTCACGGCGCAGGCGGCGCCTACGCCGGTTACCCCGAGCCGGACGCCGTCTCCTCCACCGCGGTACTCCAGGCGCAGCCGGTCCCGGCCGCCCCGGCCTCCGCGCCGAAGAAGCGTGCGAAGGGCACGATCGGCCTGCTCGCCGCCGTGGCGATAGTCGCGGCCGCCATCGGAGGCGGCACCGCGTACGGCATACAGGAGCTGACCGGCAAGGACACCGCGTCGAGCAGCACCAGCACCACCGTGGTGCCCGCCGCCAAGAAGGGCACCGTCGCCGGTGTCGCCCAGGCGGTCAGCCCGAGTATCGTCGAGGTCAGCGCGACCTCGAACGCGGGTTCGTCCACCGGCTCGGGTGTGATCATCTCGTCCAGCGGCGAGATCGTCACCAACAACCACGTCATCTCGGGCGCCTCCGAGATCAAGGTGCAGCTGAGCAGCGGCAAGTCGTACACCGCCAAGGTGGTCGGCACCGACAGCAAGAAAGACCTCGCGCTCATCAAGCTCGAGAACGCGCCCTCCGGCCTGAAGGTCGCCACGCTCGGCAACTCCGACGGTGTCCAGGTCGGTGACGACGTCGTCGCGATCGGCTCCCCCGAAGGACTGACCGGCACCGTCACCAGCGGCATCGTCTCGGCGCTCAACCGTGACGTCACCGTCTCCACGGACGAGAGCCAGGGCCAGCAACAGCAGCAGGGCGGCGGCAGCGGCCAGTGGCCGTTCTCCTTCGGCGGCCAGCAGTTCAACGGCGACACCGGTTCCTCGACGACCACGTACAAGGCCATCCAGACCGACGCGTCCTTGAACCCCGGCAACTCCGGCGGCGCCCTCATCGACATGAACGGCAACATCGTCGGCATCAACTCCGCGATGTACTCGGCCGCCGACTCCTCGTCCAGCTCGTCGAGCGCGGGCAGCGTCGGCCTCGGTTTCGCCATCCCGATCAACACCGTCAAGTCGGACCTCGCCAGCCTGCGGGCCGGCGGTTCCGACAGCTGAGTCCTTCTCGGCCAAGTCCTTCTCGGAGGTTGAAATGATCACTCGCGTCTCCCACAGCATCGAAGGCACCGACCCCGCCGGCCTCGACCTGGCCCTCTCCGTCGCCCGTGAACTGCACCGGCCGGTGCCCCGGGCTCCAGAGGTGACGGTCCCGCAGCCGCAGATGATGGGCCTGCACCTCTCCGCCGATCACCCGCACCGCCGCAAGGTCCCGCTGAGCCGCCTGAGCCGCCTGAGCCAGCTGAGCGCGCTGGGGGTCTGAGCGACGAGCGCTCCGCGTTGCCGGAGCGGGCCGAGGAGGCTGAACGGGTCGAGAAGGCTGAACGGGTCGAACTGGCCGAACGGGCCGAACGGGCTGCAAGCCTGAGCCGACGAACCGATCCGGCCGATCCCGACCGATACCTGCTGATCCCCGCCGATCCTCGTCGATCCCCGCCGATCCCGACCCATCCCGACCGATCCCCGCCGATCTCCGCTGATCCTTTCTGCCCCGGCCGGAACGTGCGAGGCTGAAAGCGTCCGGCCCCGTCCCACCGCACCCCTAGGAACCCACGCCCATGAGCCCCGCCGAAGGCGACCGTGAAACCCAGCGCATCCTGATCGTCGACGACGAGCCGGCCGTGCGCGAAGCACTTCAGCGCAGCCTCGCCTTCGAGGGATACGACACCCAGGTCGCGGTCGACGGAGCGGACGCGCTGGAGAAGGCGACCGCGTACCAGCCCGACCTGGTCGTCCTGGACATCCAGATGCCCCGGATGGACGGCCTGACGGCCGCCCGCCGGATGCGCGGGGCGGGCACGACGACCCCCATCCTGATGCTGACGGCCCGCGACACCGTGGGCGACCGCGTGACCGGCCTCGACGCGGGCGCGGACGACTACCTGGTCAAGCCGTTCGAGCTGGACGAGCTGTTCGCCCGGGTCCGGGCACTGCTGCGACGCAGTTCCTACGCGACCGCGACGGTCGGCACCCCGGACGACGACGCGCTGACCTTCGGCGACCTGCGGATGGACCTCGCGACGCGCGAGGTCACGCGCGGGGGCCGGGCCGTCGAACTGACCCGCACCGAGTTCACCCTGCTGGAGATGTTCCTGGCCCACCCGCGCCAGGTCCTCACCCGCGAACAGATCCTCAAGGCGGTCTGGGGCTTCGACTTCGAGCCCTCCTCCAACTCCCTCGACGTCTACGTCATGTACCTGCGCCGCAAGACCGAGGCGGGCGGCGAGCCGCGCCTCGTGCACACGGTGCGGGGCGTGGGGTACGTCCTGCGGTCGGGCGGCGCCGAGTGATGAGGGTTCTGCGCCGGTTCCGGTCACTGCCGATCCGGGCGCGCCTGGCGCTTCTGGTGGCGGCGGCAGTGGCGTTCGCGGTGGCGGCGGTTTCGGTGACGTGCTGGTTCATCGTGGAGAGGAAACTGTACGAACAGGTCGACGACTCTCTCGGGTCTCAGCGAAAGTCCCTGCCGTACCCCGTGGTCGAGAGCGCCCTCAACAACTGCGGCCGGGCCCCGAAGGCCAGCAGCAATGACTACCGCGGACAGTCCGATTCGTACGCTCAGGTGGTCCAGGCAGACGGCACCATCTGCGCCTTCGAAGGCTCTCGGGGCATAGTGAAGGTTGCCGACAGCGACAAAGACCTGGCCAAGAACGCGAAGGTCGGCGCCGTCACGATCCGGAACGGCACCGACAGCGACGGCAACGACGTACGAGTGATGACGACGGCGCTCATCGTCAACGGTGTTCCCAACACAATGCCCAGCACCCGCGTGTTGTACGAGAAAGCCGCCTTTGTCGTCGCCGTACCTCTGAAGAGCACCGAGGCCACCCTCAACGACCTTTCTCTCGTCCTCCTCCTCGTCTCGGGCATCGGAGTCGTCGGCGCCGGAGCCGCCGGCCTGGCGGTCGCCCGCGCGGGCCTGCGTCCGGTCGACAAGCTCACCGAGGCCGTGGAGCACGTGGCGCGCACGGAGGACCTCTCCATCCGTATCCCCGTCGAGGACGACAGCGAGGACGAGGTCGCCCGTCTCTCCCGCTCGTTCAACTCGATGACGTCCGCACTGGCCAACTCCCGCGAGCTGCAACAGCAGCTGATCGCCGACGCGGGCCACGAGCTCCGTACGCCGCTCACGTCGCTGCGTACGAACATAGAACTCCTCACCCGCAGCGAGGAGACGGGCCGCCCGATCCCCCCGGCGGACCGCAAGGCACTGCTGTCGTCGGTGAAGGCGCAGATGACCGAGCTGGCGGCGCTGATCGGCGACCTGCAGACGCTGTCGCGTTCGGACGCGGGCCAGTCGGGCGACCGCATCCAGGTGGTCGACCTCCAGGAAACGGTCGAGGCGGCCCTCCATCGCGCCCGCCTGCGCGGCCCCGAGCTGACGATCACGGCGGACCTCCAGCCCTGGTTCGTACGGGCGGAGCCGTCCGCGCTGGAGCGGGCGATCGTGAACATCCTCGACAACGCGGTGAAGTTCAGCCCCGACGGCGAGGCCATCGACGTCATCCTCAAGGCCGGCGAACTGACCGTCCGCGACCACGGCCCCGGCATCCCCTCCGAGGAACTCCCGCACGTCTTCGACCGCTTCTGGCGCTCCCCGTCCGCCCGCGCACTGCCGGGCTCGGGCCTGGGCCTGTCGATCGTGGCCAGGACCGTGCAGCAGTCCGGCGGCGAGGTGTCCCTGCAACCGGCGCAGGGCGGCGGAACGGTGGCGACGCTACGACTGCCGGGCGCGCCCACGCCGCCCCCCGAGGCTCCATAGGGCCACCGCCTCCACAGGCTCCGTAGGCCCACCGACAGCGCCGGGCACGCGCGCCCCCGTCCCTCACCGGACAGGGGCGCGTTCGCGTTGCTTCACCGCGGCAACCTTTCCTCCCCGGGCGGCGACTGCCTCGTGACGGACCCCCTCCACAGCACTCGAACGGGACCACCACGTGACTGAGATCCGCAAGGCGCGCCACCGCAGACGCAGAACCGCCCTCGTCGTCGGTGTGCCGCTGGCCCTGGCCGCCGCCGGAGCGATGGCGTACGGCACGGTGTTCGGACTCTTCGGCGACGACGCCCAGCCGAAGGCGTCGGCCGCGACGAACAGCCCTGCCTGGGCCACCGAGGCCGCCGACGGTTTCGCCTCCGTCCACGCCATGGGGCAGAACGGGACCTACGGCGGGCGCGACGGCAAGACCGTCACCGTAAGAACCCTCGCCGACCTGGAGAAGTACGCGACCGCGGCCGACCCGTACGTCATCGTCGTCGCCTCGGCGATCACGATGGACCCGGTCGGCAAGGAGATCAAGGTCGCCAGCGACAAGACGATCATCGGCTCGGGTACCGCCGGGCAGATCGTCGGCGGTGGCTTCTTCCTCGGTCAGGGCGTGCACAACGTCATCATCCGGAACCTGACCATCCGCGACGCGTACCAGGGCATCTGGAACGACAAGGAGCACGACTTCGACGGCGTCCAGATGGACGGCGCCCACCATGTGTGGATCGACCACAACGACATCCGGCACATGGCCGACGGGCTCATCGACAGCCGCAAGGACACCACGTACCTGACGGTCTCGTACAACAGGCTGAGCAACGAGAACAAGGCCTTCGGCATCGGCTGGACCGCCGACACCACCGCGGACATCACGATCCACCACAACTGGATCCGCGAGACCGAGCAGCGCAACCCGTCCACGGACAACGTCGCCCACGCCCACCTCTACAACAACTACCTGGAGGACGACGCGGGCACCGCCATCACGTCCTCGTACGGCAACTACGCGCGCGGCAGGACCAACATGGTCCTGGAGAACAGCTACTTCCAGGGCATGAACAACCCGGTCATCCGGGACAGCACCGCGACCCTCGTGCAGCGCGGCAACGTCTTCTCCGGCACCACCGGCCGCAACGAGAGCGGCGGCAGCGGTACGCCGTTCGACCCGAAGACGTACTACAAGTACACGCTGGACAAGGCCACCGACGTACCGGCGCTCCTCAAGTCGCAGGCGGGGCCGCGGACTTCGCTCGGCACCACATCCACCACGTCCGCCACGCCGACCAGCACCCCGACCGTCACCGGCAAGGTCATCACCGTCGCCCAGGACGGCTCCGGGCAGTACAGGACCGTGCAGGCCGCCGTCGACGCCGTACCCGTGAACAACACCGCGCGCGTCACGATCTCCGTCAAGCCGGGCACGTACCGCGAGACGGTGAAGGTCCCCTCGAACAAACCGCACATCACCCTCCGGGGCTCGGGCGGCAGCCGCAGGGACACGGTGATCACCTTCGGCAACGCGGCCGGTACGAAGAAGGCCGACGGCTCCACGTACGGGACCACCGGCAGCGCCACCGTCGCCGTCGAGGGCGACGACTTCCAGGCCCGCAACCTCACCATCGCCAACGACTTCGACGAGGCGAAGAACCAGAGCGTGCTCGGGCACCAGGCCGTGGCCCTGCGCACCGGTGCCGACAAGGTCGTGCTCGACGGTGTCATCGTCAGCGGCGACCAGGACACCCTGGAGATGGAGACCCCCGGCGCGGACAAGCTCGGCCGGGTCTACATCACCAACTCCTACATCACCGGCAACGTCGACTTCGTCTTCGGCCGCGCCACCGCCGTGATCAACAAGTCGGTCATCAACCTGAAGAAGCGCTGGGACGGCTCGTCCGCCGGTTTCGTCACCGCGCCCAGCACGCAGGCGAACCGCAAGGGCTTCCTGATCACCCACTCCACGGTGACCGGCGATGTCGCCGCGGGCTCCTTCTCCCTCGGCCGCAACTGGCACGCGGGCGGCGACGCCACCCTCAGGCCGCAGACGACCGTCCGCGACTCCACGCTCAGCGCCGCGATCCGGTCGAACCCGTGGTCCGACATGGGCGGCTTCTCCTGGAAGAACGACCGCTTCGCCGAGTACAGGAACACCGGCGCCGGCGCGGGCGCCGCGAGCACCGAGCGACCGCAGCTGACGGACGCGCAGGCCGCGGGCCAGTCGATCGCCGACTGGCTCGGCGACTGGACGCCCACCGCCTCCTGACGTCCACCGCGACCTCGTGACGTCGATCGCCGCTTCTTGACGTCCATCGCTGCTTCATGACTCCCCGGGAGGCCGGGGGGCCTCCTGGGGAAGGCCGGGTCTTTCCGGCCGGGGAGGCTGGGCGCGGACACCGCCCAGCCTCCCCACACCCCTCTCCAAGCCCTCCCACAGCACCCCGTTACACGTTGGGGGGATGGCGCGGAAGATCCTGCTGGCCGATGACGACGAGGCCGTACGTGAGGGGCTCGACCGGCTGCTCAGGTTCGAGGGCTACGAGACCGTCCTCACCGGGGACGGCCGCGAGGCCCTCGAACTGGTGGCCGGGGTGGACGAGCGGCCCGACCTGGTGCTGATGGACGTCACCATGCCCGGCCTCGACGGGCTGGCCGCGACGCGCCGGATCAGAGCCTCCGGCTCCACCGTCCCCATCCTCATGATCACCGGCCGGGACGCGGTCGGCGACCGTATCGTCGCCCTCGACAACGGCGCCGACGACTACCTCATGAAGCCCTTCGCCACCGAGGAACTCCTCGCCCGGGTCAGGGCCCTGCTGCGCCGCAGCCCGCAGCCGAAACAGTGCGCCCCCCGTCTCGACGACCGGCTCGCCTTCGCGGACCTCGCCATGGACCGGCCCACCCGCACCGTCACCCGCTCCGACCGTCCCCTCGACCTGACCAGGACCGAGTACGCCCTGCTGGAGTATCTGCTCCGGCATCCCGCCAAGGTCCTCAGCCGCGCCCAGATCCTCAAGGAGGTCTGGGGCTTCGACTTCGAGCCGACGTCGAACACGCTGGACGTGTACGTGATGTACCTGCGCCGGAAACTGGAGAGCCGCGGCGAACCGCGGCTCATCCAGACCGTGCGGGGGCTCGGCTACACGCTCCGCGCCGCCAAGTAGTCGAGTTCCGGCGTCGCGAGCCGGGCGTACGCCCCGCCCCACGCCATCAGCTCGTCGTGCGTGCCCGCCTCCACCAGCCGACCGCCGTCCACCACCAGGATCCGGTCGGCGTCGGGGGCGAGGCTCAGATCGTGCGTGATCATGATGGTCGTACGGCCCGCCATCAGCCGCCGCAGCGGCTGCACCACCCGGCGTGCGGCGATCGAGTCGAGCCCGGCGGTCGGCTCGTCGAGGACCAGGACGGGCGCGGCGCGCAGCATCGCGCGGGCGATCGCGATCCGCTGGAGCTGGCCGCCGGACAGGGTGGCCGTGCCGGGCGCGATCTCGGTGTCGTACCCGTCGGGCAGCGCGCTGATGAAGTCGTGCGCGACCGCGTCCGTCGCCGCCCGCTCGATGTCCGCCTGGGACGCGCCCGGCCTGCCGCACTCGATGTTCTCGCGGATCGTGCCGTGCAGGATCAGCGTCTCCTGGGGCAGCAGCGCCACGTTCTCGCGCAGGAACTCCAGGGACATGTCGGGCAGCGGGACGCCGTCCAGGCAGACCACGCCGGCCGTGGGGTCGTAGAAGCGGGTGAGGAGTTTGGAGAGCGTCGACTTTCCGGCGCCGCTCGGGCCGGTGACGATGACGAGTTCGCCGGGTCCCGCGGTGAAGGTCACGTCGTGCAGGGACTCGCGGTCGGCGCCGGGGTAGCGGAACGACGCGCCGTGGAAGCTGACCCAGCCGTGCACGGGCCAGTCCCGGACGGGCTCGGCGGGTTCGGTGACGGCGGGTTCGGTGTCCAGGATCTCCTGGATGCGTTCCGCGCCGGCGGTGGCGGCGGTGAGGGTGAGACCGAGCTGCCCCAGATTGCGGATCGGCGGGTACAGGTACCCGAGGAACGCGGCGAAGGCGAGCAGCTGGCCCAGCGACATGCGCCCCTTCGAGATCTCCCAGGCGCCGAGGCCGATCACCGCGAGCACGCACAGCGTCTCGACGACCTCGACGAACTGCTCGTACATCTCGCTCGCCCGTGCCCCGCGCACCGACGCCCGCATCCAGGCCCGGGCCTCGCGGTCGAGCCGCTTCTCCTCGGCGCGGCGGCGGTTGTAGGCCTGGGTGAGGACCACGTTGCCGAGGGACTCCTCGACGACCGAGGTGATCGCGCCGTCGGCGGCCCGCTCCTCCTGGGAGGCGGTCTTGATGCGGCCGGCGAACCGGCGGGCGGCGACGAGGAAGAGGGGGGCGAGGAGGAAGGTGACGAGGGCGAGGTCCCAGCGCAGCCAGAGCGCGGCGGTGGCGTAGAAGACGGCGGAGAAGGCGGCGGAGACCGTCCCGACGACACCCGACACGACCATCTGCTCGATGGCCTCGACGTCACCGGTGAGCCGTTCGACCAGGTCGCCCTGGCGGTGCTTCTGGAAGAAGTCGGGCGGCAGGTCCTGGACGTGCCGGAAGACACTCGCGCGCAGGCGCAGGACGAATCTCTCCGCGGTCCATACGGCGAGCGAGTTGCCGAGGTAGCCGACGATCGCGCCGATCACGGCGACGCCCAGCCAGGCTCCGGCCGGCTCCCAGAACGCGGAGAGCGAACCGGCCTTCAGGGCGTGGTCCGTGAGTTGTGCGAAGAGCAGGATCGAGGCCGTCTCGGCGAGCGCGGCCACGACCACGCAGCCGATGATCAGCAGTAGCCATTTGCGGTCGCCGCGCGTCAGCGGCCAGAAGCGTGCGAATGCCTCCCGTACTTCCCGCATATCAAATCAACTTCCCTTTCCGGTCCGGAACATGGCCGAGGCGGGGCCACCGGAAACCGATAATTCCCGGGGACCCCGCCTCGCGCGGGCTGCTACTGGCCCTGACGGCTGACCGGGCGCTTCTTCGGAGCGACGGCCTTCTTCGCCACCGGGGCCGGCTTGGCGGGCCGGCGCTTCGCGACCGGGGCGGCCTTGTGGTGCTTCTTGACGGGGGCGATCTTGTGGAAGCTCATGGGTTTCCCTCTCGTGGCTTTGACTGATCCGCTGGTCGCGGGTGGATCTGTTGATCGGGGGTGGATCTTGCTTACTTGTTGCCGACAGGACGGCGCTCGGGCTTCTGCGCCACCGGGGCCGGCTTGACGGGCCGGCGCTTCGCGGGCTTCTTCGGGGCCGGAGCGGGCTTGTGGTGCTTCTTGACCGGGGCGATCTTGTGGAAGCTCATGGGTGTCTCCTTGTTCCCTGCGGGTGAATTCCCTTTGTCGTTTGCGCTGTTCGCTTTCGACATGGAAAACACTACGGGACCCCGGACCCCGAAATCGCCAATTCGACTGAGACCTCAATGAATTACGGCTGAAACAAATTTTCAGATGGACCGTGGAACCAATCCACTACTCACACAGAATTTAGGTCAAAAAAAGCGGGGCCGGTACGCATCCGCGTACCGGCCCCGCCCGTTCCCTAGGGGACTACCGCACGACCGTGATCCGGTCCGCCGTCGGCACCGGGTACGGCGCCGTGGCCGAGGAGTTGGCCGTCAGGTAGGACTCGAAGGCCGCCAGGTCGTCGCCGCCGACCCGGACGTCTCCGCCCTTGCCGAGCTCGGCGAAGCCGTCGCCGCCGCCCGCGAGGAAGGAGTTCATCGCGACGCGGTAGGTGGCGGCGGGGTCGATCGCCGCGCCGTTGAGCTTGACCGAGTCGCCGACCACCCGCGCCGCGCCCGTCTTCGTCAGGTCCAGCGTGTAGGTCAGACCCTTGGAGATCTGCAGGATCTTCGGCGCGGCCTCGTTGGCCCCGCTGACCTGCTGCTGGAGTGCCGTGATCACCTGAGCGCCGGTGAGGTTCACCAGGTTGACGGTGTTGGCGAACGGCTGGACCGTGTACGCCTCCCCGTACGTCACCACCCCGTCGCCCTCACTGCCGCTCGCCGCATAGGTGAGCCCGGCGCGGATGCCGCCCGGGTTCATCACCGCGAGGTCGGCCTCGGGGTCGACGGACTTGGCGTACGCGAGCTGCGCGTCGGCGATCATGTCGCCGAGCGGGGACTCGTTGCCGGTGTTGCCGATCTCGCCCGCGATGTAACCGATGGGACGCGAGGCGATCGGGGCGGAGAGCGTCTTCCACTTGCTGATCAGGGACGTCATGTCGGCGGCCTTCGCCACGTCACGGGTGACCACGTGGTTCGCCGACTTCACCGCCGTACGCGCGATGTCGCCGGTCCAGCGGTCGTACGTCAGCGTCGTGTCCGTGTAGAGGCGGCCGAAGGACGAGGCCGACGTCACCATGCGCGGGTTGCCCGCCGGGTCCGGGACGGTGCACGCGTACGCCTGGTGGGTGTGGCCGGTGACCAGGGCGTCCACGGCCGGCGTGACGTTCTTGGCGATGTCGACGATCGGCCCGGAGATGCCGTCACCGGGGCCGGGGCTGTCGCAGTCGTAGTTGTACGCCGTCGACGCGGGCGCGCCGCCCTCGTGGATCAGCGCGACGATCGACTTCACGCCCTGGCGCTGGAGCACCTTGGCGTACTTGTTGATCGTCTCGACCTCGTCGCCGAACTTCAGTCCCTTGACGCCGTCGGCCGACACGATGTTCGGGGTGCCTTCCAGCGTCACGCCGATGAAGCCGACCTTGACGCCGTTCTTCTTCCACACCCAGTAGGGCTTGAGAATCGGCTTGCCGGTCTTCTCGTCGGTGACGTTCGCCGCGAGGTACGGGAAGTCGGCGCCCTGGAACTTCGCCTTCTTGTCGTAGCAGCCGTCCGTGGGGTGGCAGCCGCCGTTCTGCAGGCGGGCCAGCTCCTTGGCGCCCTCGTCGAACTCGTGGTTGCCGACGCTCGTCACATCCAGGTCGAGCTTGTTCAGCGCGTCGATCGTCGGCTCGTCGTGGAAGAGCCCGGAGATCAGCGGGGAGGCGCCGACCATGTCTCCGGCGGCGGCCGTGATGGAGTACTTGTTGCCCTTGCGGGCCTCGCGCAGATGGGTGGCGAGGTACTCGACACCGCCCGCGTCGATCGACTTCGTCGTGCCGTCCGCCTCGAGCTCCGTGACCCGGCCGGACGACCCGGCCGGCGGCTCCAGGTTGCCGTGCAGGTCGTTGAAGGACAGCAGCTGTACGTCCTGGTAGCGGCCGCTGCCGGGGTGGTGGTGCGGGGTCGACCTGTCCTGCCCTGCGCTCGCGGGCATCGCGGCGGCCAGGGCGCCGACGGTGGCCAGCCCAGCGGCGGCGGCGAGGATGCGATGGGTACGTCTGTGCCGGGGCGTCGGCAGCATGGGTTCCCCCCTGTGGAAACGGCTGTGGTTTTACGCGCACTTTAGAATCAACGCGCGTAGCGCAACAGGGGGTTAGGGGTTACAGACTGGTTGCCATCGCCTCACCACCACCTGACGGAAGCCCCTCCTCACCCCGCCACGAGCCACATCGACTCCGCGCAACTCCTTGTCCGCAAAACACCGCGCCGTACCCTCGTATCCATGACCAGCGACGACACCGCGCCCCACGCCCTCACCCGCTCCATCGAGACCCACACCGCGCTCTCCCCGGCCCAGGCCGAGGACGTGCTCCGGCTGCTCGCGGAGGCCGCCCGGGCCGACGGGCAGCAGGCGGTCTCCGAGCAGGGCCGGCTCCAGCTGAAGGGCGGCGCCCGCGAGGGCGTGCGCCATCTGCTGCTGAAGCTCGGCGACGAGCTGATCGGGTACGCGCAGTTGGAGGACACCGACCCGGTGGAGGCCCCGGCCGCCGAACTGGTCGTGCACCCGGCGCACCGCGGCCACGGGCACGGTCGGGCCCTGGGCTCGGCCCTGCTCGCCGAGTCCGGCAAGCGGCTGCGCGTGTGGGCGCACGGCGGTCACTCCGCCGCCCGGCATCTCGCCCAGGTCCTCGGCCTCACCCTCTTCCGCGAACTGCGCCAGCTGCGGCGGCCGTTGACCGACCTCGACCTGCCCGAACCGAAGCTCGCGGACGGCGTGAACGTCCGCACCTTCGTGCCCGGCCAGGACGACGCGGCCTGGCTCGCCGTGAACGCCGAGGCCTTCGCCCACCACCCCGAGCAGGGCTCCCTCACCCAGCGCGACCTGGACGACCGCAAGGCGGAGGTGTGGTTCGACCCGTCCGGGTTCTTCCTCGCCTTCCGCGGCGACGAACTCGTCGGCTTCCACTGGACGAAGGTCCACGCCGAGGAGGGCCTCGGTGAGGTGTACGTCCTCGGAGTCCGCCCGGGTGCCCAGGGCGGCGGCCTCGGCAAGGCCCTCACCACGATCGGGCTCCGCCACCTCGCCCGGCAGGGCCTGCCCACCGCCATGCTCTACGTCGACGCCGACAACAAGGCGGCCCTGACCGTGTACGAGCGGCTCGGCTTCCGCACGCACGAGACGGACCTGATGTACCGCAGCGAGTCCTGACCGTCGGTCCGGTGTCCTTACCGGTCCGGTGTCTGTCGGTCCGCGGTGTCCTTGCCGGTCCGGTGTTCCCGCCTGTCCGGTGTCCCTGCCCGTCCGTGTGTCCCTGCCCGTCCGTGCCCGCGTCTTCGTGTCACCGGTGAGCGAAGGCGGCGGGTCGCCACCTCCGTAGGGGTTCCGCGCAGGACCACGCCCCGGCCAGCGCCGCCGCGACCAGGACCACCGCCCATGTCTGATGGGCGCCTTCCCAGCGCGCGGCGGACGGAGCGGGGAAGAGCGTCCACCGCTCGGGGAGCAGCAGGGATGCCAGCACCGCCATGGCCAGTAGTCCGACGCACACCGCGCCTCCCGGCTCGGCCCGGTTGGTGAACCGCACCATGACCGCCGCGGCCGCCGGCGCGAGCAACGCCGTGGCGGCGGCCTCCAAGGTCACGGCGCCCAGCGGCGGCCGGGCCTGCTCCGGTATGAGGAACAGCACGGCCGTCCACCAGAGCACGGCCGACGGGGCGACGAGCGCCACCCGCAGGCCGACCCGCACCGGACGCCGGGTCGGCACCGCCGCGGTGATGTGCCGGGCCGGATCGTCCAGCAGGAAGGCCAGGCCCAGAGCGAAGGTGAGCGCGGCGGCCCGCAGGAGGTTGAGGCCGGCCCACGAGTCGAGCCGGAGGGAGAACAGCCGCGGAGTCCCGGCGAACAGCAGCCCCAGGACGGCACTGGTCACCAGCGCCCGCCGGGGGAGGGTGCGCCAGAGGGGACGGAGGAGGGCGCGGGCCACGGTGTACGGGCGCCCCCGGGACGGGATACCGCCCGCGGCCACCCCACTTCCCACCGTTCCCGCAGTTCCCACCGTTCCCGCAGTTCCCACCGTTCCCGCAGTTCCCACCGTTCCGGCAGTTCCCGCCCTTCCGGCAGTTCCCGCCCTTCCCGCAGTTCCCGCCCTTCCCGCAGTTCCCGCCCTTCCCGCAGTTCCGCCGCTTCCAGCGCTTCCGGCACTCTCCGCACCTCCGGCCGTACCCGCGTCGTCGAGCACCGTCACTCCCCGCATGTCTTGACGCTCAGCGCGCCCGGGCCGGTCGGCGCCGGCACTCCCAGCAGCTGAGCCACCTGGGCCGTCGTCGTCTTGGGGGACGTGAGCTCCGCCCAGTGGGCCTTCACCTTGGGGATGACGCTGTAGCGGGGCTTCTGCAGCAGCTCCTTGATCACTTCTGTCTGCGCGGCGTTCATGGAGATCGGGTTCGTGGGCGCGAGGGCGAGCCCTCCGCCGGTGATGGAGTCGTCGATGCGGACATGGCGCAGCATGGTCAGCGGGTGGGACTCCGAGCCCAGCGCCAGCCACATGATGATCACCGCGCGGGCGTCGCACACGTCGCCGCCGGACGTCTCGTCCCCCGTCACCAGAACCGAGGCCACCCCCACGGCGAACTCCGGGATCCGGTTGCCGCCCCAGCGCGTGCCGACGGTCACGACCCCCGGTGCTTTGGCCGGCTCCAGCGCGGCGTCGCCCTCCAAGCCGGAGCGGGCGTCGACCCGCTGGCGCACCGTCAGCCGCTCGGCCGAGGCCGGGCCGCCCGCGAGGGACTGGACGCGCTGGACCACCTCGGCCCAGTCGGCGGTCTGGCCGGTCCACTCGGGGTAGGCGCAGTACGTCGACCTTTCGTGCGTGACGCAGGTCTGCACCTTCTCCGGGGTGGCGGACGCCTTCGCGCGGGCCGCGATCAGCGCGGCCGAGTCACCCGGGGCCTGCCCCGCGATGCCCTGGGTCATGGCGGCGAGGGCGAGGACCGTGATCGCCTTGATCCTGGGCGAACGACCGCCGTTGATCAGCAGCGCGAGGCACAGCAGCAGCACGATGAGCCCGACCAGATACAGCACGTGCCAGGCGGCCGGGCGGCCCAGCAGGTCGGAGGGGAACGGGTGGGCGCCTTCCTCGGTGACCACCGGTGCCAGCCATCGCACCCAGTGCGTGCCCTGTGTGCTCGCGGCCACGAGGGTCGTGAGGACGTACATACCGATGACGAAGGGCGGGACGGCGAACGTGAAGGGGATCGACCGTGCGACCAGGACGCCGAGGGCTCCGGCGAGGAGTATCGACAGGGGGCCCACGAGCAGTTCGGCGAGCGAGCCGTGGCCGAGCGCGCCGGGCTTCAGGGCCGCCCAGCTGAACTCGAATCCCACGACCAGCGCGGTGAACACCGCGAACGGCACGGCCGACAGGGCGTGGGCCAGCGAGCGCCGCCACGGCTCCATGACCAGCACGTCGAAGTGCCGGTCGGTGCCGTGCCTGCGGGAGCGGAGCACGGCGCGGTTGATGCTGACGAACAGCACGAGGGCGAGGAGCAGGGGGGCGGTCTGGGTGGACCGGTCGACATCGTGGAGGACCGGATAGTCGTCCATGCCCTCCCGGCCGTTGAACATCCCCCAGCCGGTGTAGGCGACGTACAGGAGGAGGAAGACGAGCACCGGGATCTGCATCAGCAGTTCGCGGGCCTCGAAGCGGGCGAGGGCGATGACGGCCCGCGTCCTGTTCGGGTGCGGGTCCTGGGCAGGCGGCTCCACCCCCGTGGGGGCCGCCTCCTCCACGACCGTGCGGGTCACCAGCTCGCTCATGCCGCCACCTCCGCCGGCTCGCCGTCGAGAGTGAGCAAGTAGCCGTCCTCCAGGGTCGGTTCGAGGAGATCGGCACCCTTGGGCGGGTCGCCGACATTGCGGAAGGAACCCGTGCCCGTACGCCAGCCGGCTCTCGCGCCGGGGTCGCGGGCCGTACTGCTCCACACCCGCCCCGCCGCCCGCGCGGTCAGCTCGGCCGGGGTGCCCTCGAAGCGGACACCGCCGCGGACCATGACGATCACGCGGTGGCAGAGCATCGCGACGTCCTCGGTCTGGTGGGTGGAGAGCAGGACCGTGCGTCCCATGCCCGCCTCGGCGATCATTTCCCTGAACCGCATGCGCTGTTCGGGGTCCAGGCCGACGGTCGGCTCGTCCAGGACGAGGAAGCCGGGGTCGCCGACCAGCGCGGCGGCCAGCCCGACCCGCTGGCGCATACCGCCCGAAAGCCTCTTGATGCGCTTGCCCCGTACGTCGGACAGGTCGACGGCCTCCAGCACGCGCCGCACCTCCCGGTGCCGGGCGGAGCGGTCCGTCAGCTCCTTCAGGATCGCCACATAGTCGACGAACTCGAAGGCCGAGAAGTCCGGGTGGAACGCCGGGGTCTGCGGCAGATAGCCCAGCGCGCGCCGTACGTCCAGGCGGCCAGAGGGTGTGCCGGGGTCGTGCCCGAGCACCGTGAAGGCTCCCCGGTCGGCGGGCACGGCGGTGGCGAGCACCCGCAACAGGGTGGTCTTCCCTGCGCCGTTGGGCCCGAGCAGCCCGGTGACGCCCTCGCTCAGGCGCAGGGAGACGTCGTCGAGGGCGACGGTCCCGCCGTACCGGAGAGTGAGCCCGGAGGCGGAGACGGTGGGGGTCATGCGGCGCTCCTGTCGGAGAAGTCGGTGTGGTCGGCGAAGAAGGCGTGCGAGGGGGAGAAGTCGAATCGGTCCCGTACGAGATAGAGCAGCCCGGCGGCCAGTACCGCGACCGCGCCGGCGACGCCCTGACCGAGTGCCGTGAACGGCGCGAGGGTGCCGCCGTCGGCCTTCGCGTGGGCCACCATCAGCAGCGCGACCCACGCTCCGCCGACCAGGCAGGGCGGCAGGACCGGGCCCCAGCGGGCGGTCAGTGCGAGCCCCGTCCCGGTGAGGGCGAGGGCGGGCAGCAGCCAGGCCAGCGCGCGCAGCCCGTACGCGGGGAGTGCGAGGGTCGCGAGGCCGTTCAGAACGAGGCCGGTGGTGAGCACGGCCACCGTGCGGATCATCAGCAGCCGGAATCCGTGGAGGGGTGCCACCACGGCCATCTCGTACGTCGGGTCGAGCACCGGTCCGTAGGACAGCGCGACCCCGGCGAGCGGGAGCAGGGGGGCGAGGGCGAGGAACAGCGTGGGCGAGGCCGCCCGTCCGGCGTCGGTCGCCACCACGGCCATGAGGAGCACGAGGGCGACCGCGGCCAGCCAGGAACGGCGCAGCACGGGCGTGGCCGCCAGCAGCCGTGCCGTGTGGTCGGCGACGCCGATCCGCACCAGCAGCGACTCGAGCAGCCGTGGTCGTGGCGCGTCCAGCTCGGCGTCGAGCCGCTCCCATCCGGCGTCCAGGACGACCGGATCGCTCACGGTGGCGAGCGCCTCCCGGCAGGGCGCGCACGCCACGAGGTGGGTGTCGACGGACCAGAGCCGGGGGGGCGCCAACTCGCCCCGCGCATAGGCCCGGAGGTCCTCGGCGTCCGCGTGCCACCGCCCGTCCGGGGAACCGTCGGCGCCGGACGCAGTCCGATCGGCGTCACCCGCGCCCGCACCGGACGCGCTCCGACCGGCGGCCGCGTCCTCGTCCCACCCGCTCATGTTCTCTCCACCCCCGCCCATGTCCCGGCGGTCTCCGCCGATGGCCTCGTCATCTCCGCCGCTCATGCCAGCTCCTCCCGCAGCTGCTTGCGCGCCCGCAGGGCCCGCGTCTTGACCGTGCCGGGTGGAATGCCGAGCAGGACGGCCGCTTCCCGGGTCGTGAGTCCGTCGATCACCGTGGCCTGGAGGACCGCGCGCAGCTCGGGCGAGAGCCGTATCAACGCGCCGGCGAGGTCGCCGTGTTCGACCCCGGCCAGGACGCGTTCCTCGGCGGAGGCCTCGTGCCGGTGGCGGAAGCGGGCCAGTGTCTGGCGCAACCGGCCGCGCGCGCCGTCGCCGCGCAGCGTGTCGATCAGCCGCCGCGAGCCGATGCGCCACAGCCAGCCCGCCGCGTCACCCTCCTCCCGGTAACTCGCGGTGCCGCGCCAGATGGCGAGGAAGGTCTCCTGCACGACGTCGTCGACGACCCCGGCATCGGCGCACCGGCCGCGCAGCCGCGCGGTCAGCCACGGCGCATACCGCCGGTACAGCTCCTCGAAGGCGCGACGGTCCGTGTCCGCCGCGATGGCCCGCAGCAGCTCCCCGTCGCTTCTCGTTTCCCTCACATCCCCTCATCGGACGAGCCCCGCCGATCGGTTCACGCATCCGGCATCGAATTCTCCGGGCTCGTCTCCGCGTGTTCCGGCTTGACTCCGGACACCCTCATCCACCACCCTTTCACTACTCAATTAGTGAAAGGGTGGTTGTCCGAGTGGTCGAGTACCGCATCGACCGGCGCAGCGGTGTCGCCACCTACGTCCAGATCGTCCAGCAGACCAAGCAGGCCCTGCGCCTGGGCCTGCTGGAACCGGGCGACAAGCTCCCCACGGCCCGCGAGGTCGTGGAGGCCACGGCGATCAATCCGAACACCGTCCTGAAGGCATACCGCGAGCTGGAGCGCGAGGGCCTGGTCGAGGCCAGACGCGGCCTCGGCACCTTCGTGAAGCGCTCGCTGGGCGCCGCCCCCGCCGACTCGCCCCTGCGTGCCGAGCTCGACGACTGGGCGGCCAGGGCCCGCGAGGCCGGGCTCGATCACGACGACGTGGCGGCGCTCTTCACCGCCGTACTGGAAAAGTTCAGCAAGGGAGACAAGGAATGAGCGACACCGCCATGGAGGCGGCCGGGCTCGGCAAGCGGTTCGGGCGGCGCGGGGGCTGGGCACTGCACGAGTGCTCCTTCCGGCTCCCCACGGGACGCGTCTGCGCCGTCGTCGGACCCAACGGCGCGGGCAAGTCGACCCTGCTGGCCCACGCCGCCGGACTGCTCGCCCCCACCGAGGGCTCCCTGACCGTGCTCGGCAGCCACCCGGCCGCCGCCCGCGAACGCATCGCGTACGTCGCCCAGAACAAGCCGCTGTACCCGCAGCTCACGGTGGCCCAGACGCTGCGCCTGGGCCACGAGCTCAACCCCGCCCGCTGGGACGCCTCGGTCGCCGAGCGGATCGCGTACGAGAGCGGCGGGCTGGACCCGAAGGCCAAGGTCCGTACGCTCTCCGGCGGTCAGCGCACCCGCGTGGCGCTCGCCCTCGCGCTCGGCAAGCGGCCCGAACTCCTGCTCCTGGACGAGCCGATGGCCGACCTCGACCCGCTCGCCCGCCACGAGCTGATGGGCACGCTGATGGCCGAGGCCGCCCAGTACGGCACGACGGTCGTGATGTCCTCGCACGTCGTCGCCGAGCTGGAGGGCTCCTGCGACTACCTGCTGCTGATAGGCGGCGGCCAGGTGCGACTGGCCGGCGACTTGGACGACCTGCTGGCCGCGCACACCCTGACCACCGGGCCGGTCCGTGACCTCGCTCCGCACACCGTGGTCGAATCCCGCACCACGGGGCGCCAGTTGACCGCCCTGATCCGCCCTCAGGGCCCGTTCTCCGGCGGACTCGACGCCCGCGCCACCACGCCCTCCCTGGAGGAACTGGTCCTCGCGCACCTGCGCAACCCCGAGGCCCCCGCGCTGATCCTCGCCTCCGCCCGCACCGCCGCCCAGGAGTCCGCCGCATGACCACACTGACCGCCCCCGGCACCACGGCGACGCCCACGCGCCGCCCGTCCGCCGCACGCGGCCTGGTGCGCACGGTGCTGCTGCTGCACCGCCCGGCGCTCTACCTCTGGGCCGGTCTGTTCGTCGCGCTCGCGGCCCTGTTGCTGTGGCTGTACGGCCCGGGGACGGACGCGGCCGCCGCGGCATGGCGGGAGTACGACCGCTGCACGAAGGCCACCTGCGCCTACGACCAGGACGCGATCCTCAGGTACAAGTCGTACTCCCTGTACGCCTCCCTCGCGCTGACCTTCCTGCCGTTCCTCGTCGCGGCCTGGGCGGGCGCCTCGCTGATCGGCCGCGAGATGGAGACCGGCACCGCGCAGCTCGCGTGGACCCAGTCGGTCTCCCCGGCCCGCTGGCTGGCGGTGAAACTGGCCGTGCCGGCCGCGCTCGTCACCGTCGGCACCAGCGTGCTGGTGGTGCTGCACCGGCGGATGTGGGTGCGCGGCCAGGGCCGGATCGACACCGCCAAGGAATGGACCGACTCCTTCGTCTTCCACGCCAACGGCCCGACCACCGTCGCCCTCGCCCTGTCCGGCCTTGCCGTCGGCGCGCTCGCCGGCATCAGACTGCGCGGTTCCCTGAGCGCACTCGTCATGTCGGTGGTAGGGACGGTCGGCGTCCGGGCCGCCCTCGGCCTCGCCCTGCCGTACCTGTGGCCGGCCGTGCGGACGGTCACCAGCCTGACCCACGACCGCCCCACCAGCCTCGGAATCACCGTCCACACCGGTCTCCTCACCTCGACCGGGGCCCGGCTGCCCGACCCGCAGTGCGGCAGCAGCCACAGCACCGAGTGCAGCGCGCTGTACCACCGGCTCGACGCCGTCAGCTTCTACACCGACTCCCACCCCCAGTCCCACTACTGGCCCCTCCAGCTGATGGCGACCGGCCTGGTACTCGCCCTCACCACGCTCGTTCTCCTCGTCACCTTCCACCTGCTCAAGCGCGACACCGGCAGCGCCCCGCTCACGAAGGGAGCCGCCCTGTGAGCACCGCGGGTGCCGTCGGCGGCCTGCCGTGGACCGTCGCACGCCTGCACCGCACCGCGCTGATCGTCTGGGGCTCGTTCGTCGTCGCCGTCGTCGCATTCCTGGTGTGGGCGATGGGGGTCACGGCCGACGCCGCCCGGGCGGAGGCCCTCCGCTGTCTCCACTCCGACAGCTGCGACGTCACGGCCACGCTCGAGTACAGCGCGACCCTCCGATACACCGCCACCGTTCTCAGCCACTGCTTCTACGCCGTCGCCGCCTGGGCGGGCGCGGCACTGATCGCCCGTGAGCTGGAGTCCGGCACCGCGTGGCTCGCCTGGACCCAGTCGGTGTCCCCCGCGCGCTGGCTGGCAGCCAAGCTCGCCGTGCCCGCACTGCTGATCACGCTCAGCGGCACGGTGCTCGTGGCGGCGTACCGCTGGAGCTGGTCGAACAGACCGGCCCGGGTCATCGGCGACTGGCCCGCCACCGCCGTCTTCGTCGCCCGCGGCCCGGCGATGGTGGCGTACGCCCTGTGCGCCCTGGCCATGGGCGCACTCGCCGGTCTGACGCTACGGCGCTCGCTGCCCGCTCTGAGCGTCTCGTTCGCCGTGATGCTGGTGCTCAGCCAGTGCCTGGACCGGTACCGCGCGGACCTGTGGCCCACGATCACCCGTACCGGCGCCGCAGCCTACGACCAGTCCGCTCCCGTCTGGCAGCTGGAGTCCGGGGTGCTCGTCCACGGGAAACGAGTCCCGGACCCCGGGTACGGGAACTGCGAGGGCACGGCCGCGGAAGCCAAGCGGTGCCTGACCGAGCACGGTGTCACGGGCCGGTACTCCGTCTACCACCCCGACTCCCACTTCTGGCCCCTCCAGCTGGTGGAAACCGGCATCGTCCTCGCCGTGACCGCCGCGGCCACCGCCGCCGCCTTCCGGCTGCTGCGCCGCCGCACCGCATAGTTCCCCCCATGCCCGGGTGCCTCGTACGCCCCCCGTGGGGAGCGGCTCCCGGGCATGTAGACGTCCGGGAGCCGCTCCCCGATATCCCGCACGTCATGTCGCCGTAACCATCGATTCAGACGGGCTTGCGACGCTCAGCCAATGAAGCCCGCCGTGCCAGAGCCGTCGCCTCCGCCGGAGCACGAGACCTCTCCGACGACGGGGAGCGAGGCGGTACCGGGGTCGCGGAACGGGAACATCCGCCTCACCCCGCTGCCGCTCGCGCTCTCCGACGCGCCGGTCTCGCTCCCGGCGCGGAAGAATGGGTCCATGAACCAGCCCAGCGCCCAGGCACCGGTGCAGCACCCGCAGCCCTCCGTCGGCTCCATCGCCGCGCACCGCCCGCACACCGTGGCGGCGAACGTCTCCGACCTCGAGCCCGACATCGACGCCGACCTCGACGCCTACGAGGACCTGGTGCAGGACGGCATCATGTTGCCGCAGGGCCGGTTCCTCGACCGCGAGCGCAGCTGGCTCGCGTTCAACGAGCGGGTGCTGGAGCTCGCCGAGGACCCGAGCACGCCCCTGCTCGAACGGGCGAACTTCCTGGCGATCTTCGCCAGCAACCTGGACGAGTTCTTCATGGTCCGAGTGGCCGGACTGAAGCGCCGCATCGCGACCGGCGTGGCCACCAAGTCCGCCTCCGGCCTGCAGCCCCGCGAGGTCCTGGAGATGATCTGGGCCCGCTCGCGCGAGCTCATGGCCCGGCACGCGGCCTGCTACCAGGAGGACGTCGCCCCCGCACTCGCGGAGGAGGGCATCCATCTGGTCCGCTGGAGCGAACTGACGGAGAAGGAGCAGGCCCGCCTCTTCACCCTCTTCCGGCACCAGATCTTCCCGGTCCTGACCCCGCTGGCGGTCGACCCCGCGCACCCCTTCCCGTACATCTCGGGTCTGTCCCTGAACCTCGCGGTCGTCGTACGGAACCCGGTCAGCGGCCACCGGCACTTCGCGCGCGTCAAGGTCCCGCCGCTGCTCTCCCGCTTCCTGGAGGCCTCCCCCAACCGCTACGTCCCCATCGAGGACGTGATCGCGGCACACCTGGAGGAGCTCTTCCCGGGCATGGAGGTCCTGGAGCACCACACCTTCCGGCTGACCAGGAACGAGGACCTGGAGGTCGAGGAGGACGACGCCGAGAACCTGCTCCAGGCGCTGGAGAAGGAGCTCATGCGGCGCCGCTTCGGGCCGCCGGTGCGCCTGGAGGTCGAGGAGTCCATCGACCGGTACGTCCTCGATCTCCTCGTACGGGAACTGAAGATCTCCGAGGCCGAGGTGTACCCGCTGCCGGGTCCCCTGGACCTCACCGGCCTCTTCGGCATCGGCGCCCTCGACCGGCCCGAGCTGAAGTACCCGAAGTTCATCGCGGGAACGCACCGCGACCTGGCCGAGGTCGAGTCGGCGTCCGCGCCCGACATCTTCGCCGCCCTGCGCGAGCGTGACGTCCTGCTGCACCACCCGTACGACTCCTTCTCCACCTCCGTGCAGGCCTTCCTGGAGCAGGCGGCGGCCGACCCGGACGTGCTGGCCATCAAGCAGACGCTGTACCGGACCTCGGGCGACTCGCCGATCGTCGACGCGCTGATAGACGCCGCCGAGTCCGGCAAGCAGGTCCTCGTCCTCGTCGAGATCAAGGCGCGCTTCGACGAACAGGCCAACATCAAGTGGGCCCGCAAGCTCGAGGAGTCGGGCTGCCATGTCGTGTACGGGCTCGTCGGGCTGAAGACCCACTGCAAGCTGTCGCTGGTCGTCCGGCAGGAGGGGGAGACGCTGCGGCGCTACTCCCACGTCGGCACCGGCAACTACCACCCGAAGACCGCCCGGCTGTACGAGGACCTCGGCCTGCTCACCGCCGACCCGCAGGTCGGCGCGGACCTGTCGGACCTCTTCAACCGACTCTCCGGCTACTCGCGCCGCGAGACCTACCGCCGACTGCTCGTCGCCCCCAAGTCCCTGCGCGACGGCCTGATCGCGCGGATCAACAAGGAAGTCCAGCACCACAAGGCCGGACGCCCCGCCCACGTCCGCATCAAGGTCAACTCGATGGTGGACGAGGCGCTCATCGACGCGCTGTACCGCGCGTCCCAGGCCGGAGTGCCCGTCGACGTGTGGGTGCGTGGCATCTGCGCGGTCCGGCCGGGCGTCACGGGCCTGTCCGAAAACATACGCGTACGGTCCGTGCTCGGCCGCTTCCTCGAACACTCCCGTGTCTTCGGCTTCGGCAACGGCGGCGAGCCGGAGGTCTGGATCGGCAGCGCGGACATGATGCACCGCAACCTGGACCGGCGGATCGAGGCCCTGGTCAGGATCACCGACCCGGCACACCGGGCAGCCCTCAACCGGCTGTTCGAGACCGGGATGTCCGACACCACCGCCTCCTGGCACCTGGGCCCGGACGGCGAGTGGACCCGGCACTCGACCGACGCGGATGGCCAACCCCTGCGGAACGTCCAGGAGATGCTCATAGACGCCCGGAGGCGCCGGCGTGGCACAGCAACACCTTGAACCCCCCACCGACTCCCCGGCCGGGCCCATGTCAGGAGACGCCCTCGCGGGCTACCTGAGGGCCCAGGCCACGGAGTTCCTCCGCTCCCTGCGACAGCACCGGGAGAACGGCACCGACGCGGGTACCACCGCCCGGGCCAAGCCGAGAACGGAGTCGCGCGCCGAGTCGCGAGACGTGTCACGAGCGGGGGAGAACGGCTCCGGGGAATCGGTCGACGCGGCGCGCGCCCTGCGCCGCTCGGCCCGCCGCATCAGCGGCACCCTGCACACCTTCCGACCGCTGCTCGACGCGGAGTGGTCGGAGGGCATGCGGCCCGAACTGGCGTGGCTCTCGGGCACCCTGGCCCGTGAACACGCCTACGCGGCCCGCCTGGAACGGCTGATCGGCGCGCTGAACCGGCTCTCCGGCGCGGCCGGCTTCCCGGCACAGGCCGCGCAGGACACCGGGGCGCCGGCCAAAGGCAGTCTGACCGTCGGCGCCGCGAAGGCGGGCGCACTGCTCGACCGTCAGCTGACGCTGGCCCGCACCCGGGCCCACTCGGCCGCGCTGCAGGCGCTCGGCTCCTCCCGCTTCCACGCCGTCGCGGACAGCGTCGCCGTGCTCGCCAGCGAGGTGCCGCTCACCCCGGCGGCCACCACGGCCGACCTGCGCCCGCTGGCCGCCGCCGCGTCCGACCGGCTGACCGACGCGGTCGCCGCGCTGCCGCTGGTCACCGCGGGCCACCCGTACAACGCCGAGGCCCTCGTGCACGGCCTCTCCGCGGACACCGCGCCCCATCCCCAGGACGCGCCCTGGCACCAGGTCCGGCTGCTGCTGCGCCTGCACCGCTACGCGTGCGAGGTCCTCTACGGGGAGGACGCCCCCATCGACGTACGACTGCTCCGCGCGGGTCAGGCCCTCAACCGGCACCGGGACGCGGCGGAGGCGGCCGCGGCCGCCGCGTCGGCGGCCCGCACCCCGCGCATCGCCCCGGCCACCGCGTACGCGCTCGGCGTGCTCCACGCCGACCAGCGGCACGAGGTGGAGGCGGCACGGTTCGCGTTCCAGCAGAACTGGCAGAAGGAAACCGTGCGCACCCCGTGAGGGAGGCCAGATGACCGAGGACACCTTCAAGGCCGTACGGGCGGCGGGCTGCGTCCTGTGGCGCCGCTCGCCACTCGGCGGTGAGCTGGAGATATGTCTCGTCCACCGGCCGAAGTACGACGACTGGTCGCATCCGAAGGGCAAGCTCAAGCGCGGCGAGGAACCGCTCCCGGGGGCGCTGCGGGAGGTCCAGGAGGAGACGGGGTACACCGCCGCGCCCGGCGCCGCCCTGCCCACCGTCCGTTATCCCGTCGCCGGCCGCCCCAAAGAGGTCCGCTACTGGGCTGCCGAGGCGACGGACGGCCACTTCACTCCGAACGACGAGGTCGACCGCGTCCTGTGGCTCTCCCCCGCCGCGGCCCGCGACCGTCTGACCCAGCCCCGGGACGCCGATCTGGTCGACGCCCTGCTGAGTGTGCTGCACCTCACCTAGCCGAACCTTTCGGCCATATGCGTACACACCCGGTCACATGCAGTAACAACGATCGGGATCCCACCGTGTCCTCGACGTAAGCGTTCCGTGACCTCACCGCACCGCCCACAGGGGTTCACCCTCCGTTCACTTACGGCCATCGGCGCCTTCACCTGATCTGCCTAATTTCGGCCTTACCCGGTGCGGAACGCCTCCTGCGTGTGGCCTCCGCATCACACAGACCTCGCACGCCGCCAACCAGACGGCGGCTCCTGGAAGGAACACCCCAACAGTGAAGCTTCAGCGCAAGAACCGGCTTCGCGCCCTTTCGCTCGGTGCTGTCGCCGTCTCCGGCGCCCTGGCCCTCACGGCGTGCGGCTCCGACGACACCGGCAGCAAGAGCGGCGCCACGGGCGGCGCGACGACGGGCTCCGCCAGCTCGATCAAGTGTGACAACGCCAAGGGCCAGCTGCTCGCCGACGGCTCGTCCGCGCAGAAGAACGCGATCGACGCCTGGGTCAAGGAGTTCAGCGCCGCCTGCTCCGGCGTGCAGATCAACTACAAGGGCGGCGGCTCCGGCGCCGGCGTCACCGCGTTCACCCAGGGCCAGGTCGCCTTCGCCGGCTCCGACTCCGCGCTGAAGCCCGAAGAGGTCACCGCCTCCAAGAAGATGTGCACCGGTGGCGGCCAGGGCATCGACCTCCCGATGGTCGGCGGCCCGATCGCGGTCGGCTTCAACGTCCCGGGCGTCGACAAGCTGGTCCTGAACGCCTCGACGGTCGCCAAGATCTTCGACAGCAAGATCAGCAAGTGGAACGACCCGGCGATCGCGAAGCTGAACCCGGGCGTCAACCTGCCCGACCTCAAGATCCAGGCGTTCCACCGCTCGGACGAGTCCGGCACCACGGACAACTTCACCAAGTACCTGATCGCCGCGGCCCCCGCCGACTGGAAGTACTCCGGCGGCAAGGCCTGGCAGGCGAAGGGCGGCCAGTCCGCTCCGCAGTCCTCCGGTGTCGCCCAGCAGGTGAAGCAGACCGCCGGCGCCATCGGCTACATGGAGCTGTCGTTCGCCAAGGACGGCATCAAGGCGGCCAGCATCGACACGGGCGCCAGCGCCCCGGTCGACGCCACCGTCGAGAACGCCACCAAGGCCATCGCGGACGCCACGGTCATCGGCACGGGCAAGGACCTCTCGCTCAAGCTGAACCGCGCCACCAAGGCCGACGGCGCCTACCCGATCACCCTGGTCACGTACGAGATCGTCTGCGACAAGGGCAACAAGTCGGACACGCTGGCCGCCACGAAGGCGTTCCTGACCTACATTGCGAGCGAGGACGGCCAGAAGGTCCTCTCCTCCATCGACTACGCGCCGATCCCGGCCGACATCATCGCCAAGGTCCGCACCACCATCGCGGGCCTGAGCTGACCTAAGTGTGCGGCCCGGCCCCGGTTCGGGACCGGGCCGCACCGTCCGGTGCACCGCCGCCAGGAGCCGCACACCAAGTACGGCTCTGCAGACCGGAGATCCCGATGGACATATCGACACAGAACACAGACGAAGCGCCTCCCCCCACCCCCCAGCCTTCCGTGGCCGCGCAGAAGCACGCGAGCCGCGGCGCCACCCGACCCGGTGACCGGATCTTCCTCGGTCTCTCCCGCGGGTCGGGCATCTTCCTGCTGGTGATCATGGCCGCCATCGCGGTCTTCCTCACCTATCGCGCCTCGCTCGCGATCAGCAAGGACCACGGCAACTTCCTCACCACCTTCGAGTGGAACACCAACACCATCCCGCCGGTCTTCGGCATCGCCGTCCTGGCCTTCGGCACGGTGGTCTCCTCGATCATCGCCATGGCCCTGGCGGTCCCCGTCGCGGTCGCCATCGCGCTGTTCATCACGCACTACGCACCGCGCAGGCTGAGCGGCCCGGTCGCCTACGTGATCGACCTGCTCGCCGCCGTGCCGTCCATCGTCTACGGCCTGTGGGGCGCCCTCGTCCTGGTGCCGCACATGAACGGCCTCTTCGGCTGGCTGGACAAGTACCTCGGCTGGACCGGCATCTTCAGCTGGCAGGGCGGCGCGCCCCGCTCGATGCTCACCGTCAGCATCCTGCTCGCGATCATGATCCTGCCGATCATCACCAACGTGAGCCGCGAGGTCTTCCGCCAGGTCCCGCAGATGCACGAGGAGGCCGCGCTGGCCCTCGGCGCCACGCGCTGGGAGGTCATCCGCATGTCGGTGCTGCCCTTCGGCCGCTCCGGCGTCATCTCCGCGTCGATGCTGGGCCTCGGCCGCGCGCTCGGTGAGACCATGGCCGTCGCCACGGTCCTCTCGCCGACCTTCGACATCAACGCCAGCCTGCTCGACCCGGGCGGCGGCACCTTCGCACAGAACATCGCCAGCAAGTTCGGCGAGGCGACCGCGGACGGCCGTGACGCGCTGATCGCGTCCGGTCTGGTCCTCTTCGTCATCACCCTGCTGGTCAATGGCGCGGCCCGGGTCATCATCGCCCGTCGCGCGGAGTACTCGGGGGCCAACGCATGAGCCACTCAGCACCCGCCATGGACAAGCGCCCCAGCACCCTGCGCGGCGCGACCCTGCCGAAGTGGTCCCCGTGGGCGATCGCCGTCGGCGCCGTCGTGCTCGCCGTGGTCATCGGCCTGGTCGGCGGTCTCGACAGCAAGGTCCAGTGGGGCCTGATCGCCGGAATCCTCTTCGTCCTCGGTACGTACGGCATCGCCGCGCGCGTCGAGGGCCGCCGGCAGGCCAAGGACCGCGTCGCGACCAGCCTCGTCTGGGTCTGCTTCCTCATCGCGGTCGTCCCGCTGGCCTCCCTGATCTGGACCACCGTCAAGCGCGGTGTGAAGGTCTTCGACGTCTACTTCCTGACCCACTCGATGGGCGTGGTCGCGGACTCCGAGCCCGGCGGCGGCATCTACCACGCCATCATCGGCACGCTGGAGCAGGTCGGTCTCGCCACCCTGATCGCGGCGCCGATCGGTGTACTGACCGCGGTCTACCTGGTGGAGTACGGGCGCGGGAAGCTCTCCACGGCCATCACCTTCTTCGTCGACGTGATGACGGGCATCCCCTCGATCGTCGCCGGTCTGTTCATCCTGAGCCTGATGCTCATCATGGACCTGCAGCCCTTCGGCTTCGCCGGTTCGCTGGCCCTGGCCATCCTGATGATGCCCGTCGTGGTCCGCTCCACCGAGGAGATGCTCAAGCTCGTACCGAACGAGCTGCGCGAAGCCTCCCTGGCGCTCGGCGTGCCCAAGTGGCGCACGATCCTCAAGGTGGTCCTGCCGACCTCGATCGGTGGCATCACGACCGGTGTCATGCTCGCCGTCGCGCGCATCACGGGCGAGACCGCCCCGGTGCTGCTGCTGGTGTGGGGCACGAACTTCATCAACACCAACCCGTTCTCCGGAGCGCAGGCCTCGCTGCCGCTGTACATCTACCAGCAGTACGCGAACAGCGCCGGTTCGAACGCGGCGTACGACCGTGCCTGGGCGGCTGCGCTCGCCCTGATCGCCTTCGTGATGATTCTCAACATGGTGGCCCGCGGCATCGCCCGCTGGAAGGCACCGAAGACAGGTCGCTGACGCGGCCATATCAGCGACCAGCAGCATCCCCCTCGAAAGAAGCAGTGATTGACATGGCCAAGCGAATCGACGTAAGCGGTCTCACCGCCTACTACGGCTCCCACAAGGCGATCGAAGACATCTCGATGACGGTCGAGCCGCGCTCGGTGACGGCGTTCATCGGCCCCTCCGGCTGCGGCAAGTCGACGTTCCTGCGCACGCTCAACCGTATGCACGAGGTCACCCCCGGGGGCCGGGTCGAGGGCAAGGTCCTCCTCGACGACGAGGACCTGTACGGCCACGGCATCGACCCCGTCGCCGTGCGCCGCACGATCGGCATGGTCTTCCAGCGCCCCAACCCCTTCCCCACCATGTCGATCTTCGACAACGTGGCGGCGGGTCTGCGTCTGAACGGCTCGTACAAGAAGTCCGAGCTGAACGACGTCGTCGAGAAGTCCCTCAAGGGCGCGAACCTCTGGAACGAGGTCAAGGACCGCCTCAACAAGCCCGGTTCGGGTCTGTCGGGTGGTCAGCAGCAGCGTCTGTGCATCGCGCGGGCGATCGCGGTGGAGCCGCAGGTCCTCCTCATGGACGAGCCCTGCTCGGCCCTGGACCCGATCTCGACCCTCGCCATCGAGGACCTGATCGGCGAGCTGAAGGAGCGCTTCACGATCGTCATCGTGACGCACAACATGCAGCAGGCCGCGCGCGTCTCCGACCGCACCGCGTTCTTCAACCTGGCCGCGGTGGGCCAGCCGGGACGGCTCATCGAGATCGACGACACGGAGCGCATCTTCTCCAACCCGTCGGTGCAGGCCACGGAGGACTACATCTCCGGCCGCTTCGGCTGAGCCGTTTCCCCCATACCCCTCGCGGTGCTGCATGGCGGTGCCACCGCGAGGACGAGAAGGGCCCGCCCCTGGCTCCCGGGGGCGGGCCCGCTCGTCTTTCGACGAGGACGAGAACCAAGGGCGAGGGCCAAGGGCGAGGGGTCAGTCGGCGTCGGGGAGTCTTCCGGCTGCGGGCCGACGGGGGTTGCTCGCACAGTTCCCCGCGCCCCCAGAAGCCGATTCGTTCGGCTGCGGGCCCGGTGGAGGCTTGGCGCGCAGTTCCCCGCGCCCCCAGAGGCGGGGCTTCGCCCCGAATCCGCCGCCCACCCGGAGACCTTCGACTGTCGGCCGGTGGGGGCTGGCCGCGCAGTTCCCCGCGCCCCTGAAAGCCTCGCCCCTGGCCCGCATCACTCAGCCGGTCCGGCGTTTGAGGACGAGGCCGGGGGCCGATGCACCACCCACCCCCGTCAACCCACCCACCCCGGTCCGCATCACTCAGCCCGTCCGGCGTTTGAGGACGAGGCCGTTCAGGCCGATGCGGGGGTCCAGGGGGCGCAGCGCCCCTGGCGGGGTTGAAGGGGCGGAGCCCCTGGGGATGGGTCGGGTAGGGGCGGCGGGGGCGAGGAGCGTTCGTGCGTTCGGCGTCCTACAGGAACGCCAGGTCCACGACCCAGAAGCTGGCGGCAGCCACCAGCGCCGCCGCCGGCATCGTGATGAACCACCCCAGGACGATGTTCTTGGCGACGCCCCAACGAACCGCGTTCACCCGCTTCGTCGCCCCGACACCCATGATCGCCGAAGTGATGACATGCGTCGTCGAGATCGGTGCCTTGAAGAGAAACGCCGTGGCGAACATGATCGACGCCCCCGTCGTCTCCGCGGCGAACCCCTGCGGCGGATCCAACTCAATGATCTTGCGCCCGAGCGTCCGCATGATGCGCCACCCACCGGCGTACGTCCCCAGCGACAGCATCACCGCACAGACGATCTTCACCCACACCGGAATCGGGTCGTCCGACTTCTGGACGTCGCCGATGACAAGCGCCATCACCACGACACCCATCGTCTTCTGGGCGTCCTGAAGACCGTGCCCGAGCGCCATCCCCGCCGCGGACACCGTCTGCGCGATACGGAACCCCCGCTTGGCCTTGTGCGGATTGGCCCGCCGGAACAGCCACATGATCGCGCACATGACCAGATAGCCGACGATCAGACCGACGACCGGCGACAGGAACATCGGGATGATGACCTTGTCCACGACCCCGGACCACAACACCTTCGTACCGCCCGCGAGCGCGGCCCCCACCAGTCCCCCGAACAACGCGTGCGAGGAGGACGACGGAAGCCCGAAGTACCAGGTGACCAGGTTCCAGACGATCGCCCCGACGAGCGCGGCGAAGAGGATCCCCATCCCCTTCGACCCCTCGGGCGTCGCGATCAGCCCCTTGCTGACGGTGTTCGCCACCCCGCTCCCGAGGAACGCACCGGCGAGGTTCATCACCGCGGCCATGGCGAGCGCGGCCCGCGGGGTCAGCGCCCGCGTGGACACCGACGTGGCGATGGCGTTCGCCGAGTCGTGGAAGCCGTTCGTGTACGTGAATCCGAGCGCGACCAGAATGGTCACGACCAGCGCAAAGGTGTCCACGAAGTTCAGGACTCCTTGACGGCGATGGTCTCCACCGTGTTCGCCACATGTTCGAACGCGTCGGCCGCTTCCTCCAGCACATCCACGATCTGCTTGAGCTTCAAAACCTCGATGGCGTCGTACTTGCCGTTGAAGAGGTGGGCGAGCAGCTTGCGGTGGATCTGGTCGGCCTGGTTCTCCAGCCGGTTGACCTCGATCCAGTACTCGGTGAGGTTGTCCATCGTCCGCAGGTTCGGCATGGCCTCGGCCGTCAGCTCGGCGGCCCGGGCCAGCACCTCGATCTGCTGTTCCACACCCTTGGGGAGCTCCTCGACCTGATACAGCACGACCAGGTCGACGGCCTCCTCCATGAAGTCCATGATGTCGTCGAGGGACGAGGCCAGGTTGTAGATGTCCTCGCGGTCGAACGGCGTGATGAAGGAGGAGTTCAGCTGGTGGAAGATCGCGTGAGTGGCGTCGTCACCGGCGTGTTCGGCGGCCCGCATGCGCTCTGCGATCTCGGCCCGGGCGGAGGCGTCCGCCCCGAGCAGTTCCATCAGGAGTTTCGAGCCCGTGACGATGTTGTCCGCGGAGGCGGAGAACATGTCGTAGAAGCTCGTCTCCCTGGGGGTCAGACGAAAGCGCACTTGGGGTCCTCGGGGTCCTTTTGTTCGGTCAGGCTGATGCTAGGCGCATCATCCGGCCACGGCTAACCGGCCGTCCCCCAGTGTCGCCCATCGGGCACAGTGATCAGCACAGGGTCCGGTCCCGGCATCCGGCAAGGGCCCTATACCCAGCAAAGTTCGTTACCATATACCCGGCAGGGGTATATATACCGGACCATCAGGAGGACGCGATGACGACCACCGAGGCCGGCGCGACGGCGCCCTCCGGCAAGGCCAAATCGGTTCAGGAGGTCCCGGACATTTCGAACATCCAGGCCCCCACCGATACCGAGGAAGTCGAGAGCGACGGAGCCGGGCGCGAGGACGTCGTGAGCGGGGGAGCCGAGACCGAAGGCGTCCAGACCGGAGGCGTCCAGGCCGGAGGCGTCCAGGCCGGAGGCGTCCAGACCGGAGGCGTCCAGGCCGGAGGCGTCGTGACCGACCACGACCGCGGCGTCCACGGCTACCACAAGCAGAAAGCCGAACACCTCAAGCGCCTGCGCCGCATCGAGGGCCAGATCCGGGGTCTGCAGCGGATGGTCGACGAGGACGTCTACTGCATCGACATACTCACCCAGGTCTCCGCCTCCACGAAGGCCCTCCAGTCCTTCGCGCTGCAGCTCCTCGAGGAACACCTGCGCCACTGCGTCGCGGACGCGGCCCTCAAGGGCGGCGAGGAGGTCGACGCGAAGGTCGAGGAGGCCACGAAGGCGATCGGCCGCCTGCTGCGCACATGACAGGAGCTGCGCCCATGACACAAGCACACGGGGACACCGAAGTGCGCACGTGAAGCGGTCCCTACTCCCCCGCGCCGCTCCCCCGGATGCGCTCTTCGGCCACCTTCAGTACCTCGTCGATGCTCTCCAGGCTGAGCCGCTCCTCGTGGGCGGCCGAGGCCGCGATGATCAGGTCGCCGCACAGCTCGATCTCGGCGAGGGCCACGTGGTCCTGAACTGCCGTACCGCCGACCGGAGCCACGTGCATCACCTCTTCCTGCCGTCACCGGCTTCCTAGAGTAGGGAGCGGCCTACACACCGCGCATGGCACGGAAGGGCCATTTCCAGCCCCCAACTCCTCCTCGTCCACGCACCGGCAGCCACGCCGACGGACGGACGTCTACGGCTCCGCGATCTTCCCCGCGAAGATGTCCTCGGGTTCCGGAAGCCGTACGTGGGCCGGGACCCCGAAGTCGTACAGCAAGGTCGTCGAGGCGACCGCGACGGTGCCCTTCTGCCGCCCGTTGATGAAGCTGAACCGGTTCCGGAGCTTGCGGACGCGCCCCTGGTCGTCGAGGTAGGCGTCGAACGGGACTTCGGCGGTGGCGAACCCTTTCGCCGCCGCCGCGAGTGCCTTCCGGTTCCCCCGCGAGGCGCTCCGCGCGGCGATGTCCAGGTCGGCGGTCCCGCGATAGTGCCGCACCGGCGTCCCGGCCACCTCCGTCCTCCCCAGGTACGTCGCCGTCCGCGCCCCCCGCAACAACTCCGCCGCGGCGAACGGGTCGGTGGCGCCGCCGGTCACGAGGTTCCCGTCGGAGAGGGTGGCCGTGTCGACGCGCACCCATTTGTCGGCGGGGACACCGGCGCCGCGGTTCTTCATGAACAGGGCACCCGGGGCGAGGAGTTCGGTGATCGGCCGGTGCTCGACGGCACCGGCGGGATCCTGCGGCAGCAGCACCTTCAACTGCCCCAGCTGCTTCTTGAAGTCGTAGACACCCTGGCCGCGGATGGTGACCCGGGTCCCGCCGGTGGCCATCTCCATCGACGTACGGGTCTTGGCGCTGCCGGCGCGCTCCAGTGTGGCGGCGGCCCGGTGCAGTACCTCGACGGAGGTGATGCCCTCGCGCGCGTCCTCGGCACCGGCCCGGCCGACGGAACATCCGCCGACGCAGACCATGAGCCCCGCCATCGCGACCGCGACGACGCCCGTGCCCGTCCGACTCTGCTGCTGCGCCACCATCGTCCGCCGACCCCCAGCCGGTCCGTCCCGGGCCTCCTGTCGTTCCGGTTAACGACGGGTAGGGACGGCCGTCACGCGGCGGTGATTCATTTGCTTGCCTTGGGTAACGTTGTCGGTGTGGCGCAACCGGAGGAGACCCATCCCGTCCAGGAACACCGAGCGACGACGATCGAGCAGGGTCGCTTCTGTCTGGCGCGCTGCACCTGCGGCTGGCGAGGCCCGGCCCGCCGCGCCCGCAGCCTGGCCCGCACCGACGCCGAGGGCCACTTGGTGAACACACCGCTCGCGTAGCGCCCCGTGGGCGGCGTGACCAACCTCTCGCCCACCCTCAGCCGAAAAGGCCCAGACCAGGTTCAAGATGGGGCGAGATCCGCGCGGGATCACGGTCATGTCCCGGTTCCGTCCCGCGCCCGTCCGCCGCGGAACCCCCAGGACCCGGCACACGTCTCGTCCCACGCACGGGAAGCAACGGGAGGCGCACATGCAACGGCGTACGTTCATAGGTGGCGGCGCGGCCGCACTCGCGGCGGCGGCCACGGCCGCGTGCAACGCCAAGGGCAGCGGGGACAAGGCGGCGGCCACGGACGGGGCCGACACCTCCCTGCGCACGGCCACCACCAGCGCGGGCACGAGCAGCACGGGCAGCGGCATGGCCGCCCACGCCGCCACCAACTGGACGGCCCTCGCCAAGGACCTCGACGGCTCGCTGGTCCGCCCCGGCGACCGCAGCTGGTCGACGGCCCACCAGCTGTACAACACCCGCTTCGACTCCCTGAAGCCCACCGCCGTCGCGTACGTCGCCCACGCGGACGACATCCGTACGACCATGGCCTACGCCCGCGCCCACAACATCCCGCTGTCGATCCGCAACGGCGGCCACTCCTACGCGGGCTGGTCCTCCGGAAACGGCCGGCTGATCCTGGACGTGTCCAAGCTCAACACCATCCGGGCGTCCGCGAACGAGGCGGTGGTCGGCGCCGGATCCAAGCTGATCGACGTCTACCGCGCGCTCGCCGCGAAGGGCGTCACGATCCCGGCCGGTTCCTGCCCGACCGTCGGCGTCTCCGGTCTGACCCTCGGCGGCGGCCACGGCGTGGTGTCACGGGCGTACGGCCTGACCTGCGACAGCCTCACCCAGGCGACGCTGATCACCGCGGACGGCAAGCAGGTCGTGGCGAACGCGAGCGAGAACAAGGACCTCTTCTGGGCCCTGCGCGGCGCCGGCAACGGCAACTTCGGTGTCGTCACCGAGCTGCGCTTCAAGACCCACGCCGCCCCGCAGGCCGTGTCGGCGTACATGACGTGGCCCTGGGCGAAGGCCGCCGCCGTGGTGAAGGCCTGGCAGGAGTGGGGTCCCAGCCAGCCGGACGAGATCTGGTCCTCGCTCCACCTGGAGAACGGCAGCGGCACCCCCACCGTCGCCGTCGCCGCCTTCTCCCTGGGCACCTACGGCGAACTCCAGAACGCCGTGGACCGCCTGGCCACCAAGATCGGCGGCCCCGCGCGCAGCGTCTCGCTCAAGAAGCACTCCTACAAGGAGTCGATGGAGGCGTACGCGGGCTGCTCCTCGTTCCCCACCGAGGCCCAGTGCCATCTGCCGGGCTCGACGCCGGGCCGCTCCCCGCAGGGCGCCCTCGGTCGTGAGACGTACGCGGCCCGCTCGGACTTCTTCGACCGCTCGATCTCCGCGGCCGGCATCCAGACGCTGCTGCACCAGATCTCCTCGGTCCGCGGCGGCGCGGGCAGCATCGCGCTCACCGCACTGGGCGGTGCGGTCAACCGGGTCTCGCCGACCGCGACGGCGTTCGTGCACCGGCGTTCCCGCATGCTCGCCCAGTACATCGCCTCCTGGGGCGCCGGCGCCTCCGGCACCACGGTCCAGTCCTGGCTGACCTCCGCCCACTCGGCGATGGCCGCCCACGCCTCCGGTGCCGCCTACCAGAACTACACGGACCCGACCCTCACCAACTGGCGCAAGGCGTACTACGGCGACGCGGCGACCCGCCTGGCGGCCCTGAAGAAGCAGTACGACCCGAACCGCTTCTTCACCTTCCCCCAGTCACTCTGAACGCCCCGTAGGCAACCGCCACTCAGCGGAGCGCCTACGCGGCGAGGTCCGGCTCCTCGGGGCGCTCCGCCCGCGCCCCGGGAATCAGCGCCTCCTGCCCCGCATGCCCCACGCTCCGCGCCCGGATCAGCCATCCGGCGCGCGTCGAGCGCTCCACGGCCTTCATCACCGGGGTCAGCAGGGCCATGGCGAGCGGGGACAGCAGCAGGGCGACGGCGGTGCCGAGGGCGAAGCCGCCGATGACGTCCGTCGGGTAGTGCACGCCCATGTAGACCCGGCAGAAGCCTTCGAGCAGCGCGATCCCAATCCCGACGAGCCCGAACCTCCGGTTCGCGACGAACAGCCCGACGCCCATCGCCATGGTGAGCGTCGCGTGATCGCTCACGAAGGAGAAGTCGGTCTTGCCGCTGACCAGGACGTCGAGCCCCTGATGGTCGACGAACGGGCGGGGCCGCTCCACGAAGCCCCGTATCGGCACGTTCACCAGTACCGCGATGCCGGCCGCGAGCGGCGCCCAGACGAGCGCGGCCACCGACGGGGCGGCGTTCTCGTCGCCGCGCCGCCGCACGGTCCACCAGCACCACAGCACCAGCAGGACCATGGCGAGCAGCAACCCGTACTCGCCGACGAACTCCATGCCGCGGTCGAACCAGTGCGGCGCGTCCTTGGCGAGGCCGTTGATGTCGTACAGCAGGTCCACGTCGGGGTTCGAACCGGATTCGGCGAGTCCAGCCATGGTGCTGCGGCCCCTTCGTCGTCTTTCCGCGGGCGCAGCCTTTCGTGCGCCGCCCGATCCACCCCCGTGGTCGTAGATCGGCTCTACGTCAACAGGAACGCACATTCCCCTTCAGTACGTTCCACCCTCCACCGAATGATCACGCAGACGTTATCGAAGAGAGATACATCGCCGCAGCTCAGGGGTGGGATCAAACCGTCGTCGGCAACGCTTTCGCGCCATCTTCGGTCACGCGCGTGGCGCCGAAGTAGTCGGGGGTGTCGATGGGGTCGAAGCGGATGACGGCGCCCGTTCGCGGTGCGTCGATCATGTACCCGCCACCCACATAGATACCGACGTGCCGAATGGCCCGCGAGTTGGTGAGGTCGTCGGAGAAGAACACCAGATCGCCCGGAAGCAGTTCCGCGCGCGCGGGGTGCGGTCCGGCGTTGTACTGGTCGTTGGCGACGCGCGGCAGGGTGACTCCGACGCTCTCGTACGCCGCCTTGGTCAGACCCGAGCAGTCGAAGCGTCCGCCCTGGTCAGCGGTTCCGTTGCCGCCCCACAGGTAGGGCGTGCCGAGCTTCTTCTGCGCGTAGTAGATCGCCGCGGCGGCCTGCTGCGAGGGATCCACCCGGCTCACCGGCCGCGCGAAGCTCTTCGCCAGAGTCGTGATCGTCTTCACATAGTTCTGGGTCTCCTTGTACGGCGGCACGCCCCCGTACTTGATGACCGCGTAGGCCCCCGCGTTGTAAGCGGCGAGCATGTTCTCGGTGAGGTTCCCGGGCGCGTCCTTCACATAGGACGCGAGCTTGCAGTCGTAGGAGGCAGCCGACGGAATCGCGTCATTCGGGTCCCATACGTCGCGCTTGCCGTCCCCATTGCCGTCGATTCCGTGCGTGGCCCAGGTGCCGGGGATGAATTGCGCTATGCCCTCCGCCGCCGCCGGACTCTTGGCGTTCGGGTTGAATCCGCTCTCCTGATACAGCTGTGCGGCGAGCAGCGCCGGATTGATCGCGCCGCACAGATTGCCCCACTTCTGTACGAGCGTCTGGTACGCGGCCGGCACGGCGCCCTTGGCGAGCCCGACCGATCCGCCGCCGACCCCGTTGGCGAGGTTCCCGGCCACCATGTAGACGCCGACGACCAGCGCCGACATGAAGGCGAGCCCCACCCCGGCGACGGCGGTCACCACGACCCACGTCTTACGCACCGTCAACCGCCCCTCGCCGCACGGGAGTCCGCCGGACGTCAGTCTAGAGGCGACCCCTGTGCGAGGAAACGATCACACACGACAAGAAACGGGGGCGCGAAGTGCGCCCCGAACCACTCCCGTACGCCCCGACCCCGCCCCGCACACTCCGAACCCGCCCCGCACGCCCCTAACCCGCCTTGCGCGCCACCTTGTACAACTTCGCGGCCTCTTTCCCGAGGACGACGCTGAACGAGACGTCGTCGGTGTCCCCGCCCGCCTCGTGGCCGCCGATGACCCCGACGACCTCCCCGTCGCCGTTCACCCAGGGGCTGCCGCTGGTGCCGCCGGCGAAGGCGGGGCACTCGATGCGCTGCTGGGAGCGGCTGTGGGCGGTCGGTTTGTTCGTACAGGTGACCGGCGCGTCGAGGGTGCTGGGGTAGCCGGTGACGGTGACGGCGGTGGCCCCGGTCTCCCGCCCCGTGGCGAGGGCGTTCCCGCCGACGACGTCCTCGATGCCCTTCGCGCCCTGTTTGGCGACCTCGACGAAGGCGACGTCACTGTCCTCGTCCTGACCGCCGGTCCAGGCGTCACCGACGTAGGTCTTCTTGACGTCCCAGATCCCGTACGGCGCCTTGCCGTCCCGATATCCCGGGACAAACCGCAACTTTCCGCCCCCATCAAGACAGTGTGCGGCGGTCACCAGAAGGTTCCGCCCCTCGCTGTGCACGACAGAGGCCGTGCAGAAGTGTCCGCTCAGGCCGTCACCTGCGTTGAACAAGGCGCCCACACGGGCGCTCGCCTTGTTCGTGTCGGCCTGCACGGTCACGCCGAACGGCCCGGGGCCGTCATCGGCGGACGCCACGGACGCGGACGTGACGGCCAGCATCACGACCACGACGAACAAAGCGTTCCGCCGGTTGCCAGGGGGACGAGTGGTGCGCTTCATCGGTTCACACTCTGGCCCACGGAATTAAGAAAAATCCTGGAACCACACTGAGAATCTCCTATGAGTCACCGGTGGGAGCCAACGGAGTCACGAGGCAGGTCCACCGTACGGCCCATCCCCGGCCCTCGCACGCACACTCGACCCTCCGAACTGCCCACAGGCTGTGGACGAACGCGCCGAACGGTAAACGCATTCACCGGCTGGCAGGGATCGGGTTCACTATCATTCGTGCGGGCGACCGGCGACAGCCAGGAGACGGAGGAGCCAGTGAGGAGCAACCCGACGGGTCGCCAACTCCGCTTCGGCGCGGAGCTGCGCAAACTCCGGGAGCGCGCGGGCCTGACCGCCACCGGGGCCGGTCGGCTCATGGGCATCAAGCAGACCCAGGTCAGCAACATGGAGGCCGGGCGCGTCGGCGTGAGCGCCGAACGGGTGCGCGCGCTCGCCCGCCACTACGGCTGCTCGGACCAGGCCCTCGTCGACGCGCTCAGCGCCATGACCACCGAGCGCTCGCGCGGCTGGTGGGAGGAGTACCGCGAGATCCTGCCCGCCGCTCTGCTGGACCTCGCCGAGGTGGAGCACTACGCCGGGCGGCTGCGTACCGCGGTCACCATGCACATCCCGGGCCTGCTCCAGACCACCGATCACGCCCGTGAGCTGTTGCGGCACGGCGTGCCCGAGCTCTCACCACCGGAGATCGAGCACCGGGTGTCGTTCCGCGTCAAGCGCCAGACCGTCCTCTTCGCAGACGCCCCGACCGCTCTGGTGGCGACCGTCCACGAGGCGGCCCTGCGCATGCGGTTCGGCGGGCGCACCGTGGCCACGTCCCAGTTGCGGCACCTGCTGGACATGAGCGAACGGGACCACATCACCCTCAGGGTGCTCCCGTTCGCCACCGGATCCTTCCCTGGTTCCGGCCAGTCGGTCTTCTACTCCAGCGGACCGGTCACCCCACTCGACACCGTGCGCCTCGACCAGTCCCACGGCCCGGTGTTCCTCGACGCCGAAGCGCAGTTGCGGATGTACCGCACCCTCCTCGACCGGATGGAGTCGGTGTCCCTCTCCCCCGAGGACTCGCGAGACTTCATCCACAAGCTGATCCACGACCTGTGAAAAGTACCGAGATGCTCACCGCCACCCCCGCCGCCTTCCACGCCCACCTCCTCACTCCTAAGGAAGCCCCCCGTGGCTGACGTCCCCCCGGACCTCGACTGGGTCCGCGCCGCCCCGGACGACGCGACCGGCCCCGGCCCCTGGATCGAACTCGCCTTCGGCGCCGGCGACCTGGTCCACATCCGCGAAACCAGCGACCCCGCCAACATCGTCACTACCACTCGGAAGAAGTGGGACGCCTTCGTCCTGGGCGTACAGGCGGGCGAGTTCGACCACTTCGTGGAAGGACTGGAGGACGAGAGATCTTAGGGACCACGACCACACGCCGCACCCTGCTCACCGCGGCCACCACCGCCGCCGCCACCCTCGCGCTCGGCGCGGGACCGGCGTACGCGGAGGATCCCCGACACCGGGACACCCGCGCCGGACTGCGAGAGCTGGAGGCGCGACACGGGGCGAGGATCGGCGCGTTCGCGTACAACCTGAGGACGAAGGCCACCGTGCGCCACCGCGCGGCGGAACGCTTCCCCCTCTGCTCGGTGTTCAAGACGCTCGCGGCGGCGGCCGTGCTGCGGGACCTGGACCGGCACGGGGAGACACTCGCCCGGCGCATCCACTACACGGCGGCCGACCTGGCCGGGTACTCACCGAAGACGGGTGAGCCGGAACATCTGGCGGGCGGCATGACCGTCGGGGAGCTGTGCGACGCGGCGATCCGCTACAGCGACAACACGGCGGCCAACCTGCTGCTCCGCGAGCTGGGCGGCCCCACGGCGATCACGCGATTCTGTCGCTCGCTGGGGGACCCGAAGACCCGCCTGGACCGCTGGGAGCCGGAGCTGAACACGGCGGAGCCCTGGCGAGTGGAGGACACGACCACCCCGGCTGCCATCGCAGGCACCTACGCCCGGCTCGTCCTCGGCGACGCGCTCCACTACCGCGACCGTGACCGCCTGACGACGTGGCTGCTCGGCAACACCACCAGCGGCGACCGTTTCCGCGCGGGCCTGCCCGAGGACTGGACGATCGCCGACAAGACCGGCACCGGCGACTACGGCACCAGCAACGACGTGGGCATCGCCTGGACCCCGGACGGTGCCCCCGTGGCCCTCGCCGTCCTCAGCACCAAACCCGCGCAGAACGCCGCCCCCGACAGCCCCCTCGTCGCCGCCGCGGCCTCGGTCCTGGCCGCGGCCATGGGCTGACGCGCGCCCCCAAGACAGCCGGCGACCCCGTCGCCACTCGGCCGGCGCCGCCCCCGTGTACGCCGCGTTCGTGCGATCCGCGGCCCCACGGGCGGCGGCTTCCGGTCACCACCCGCGCCTCGCCCGATGCACAGCCGATCCGCGAAGCGAGTCAAGCCGACGTCAACTTCCAGCCATCGAGGGGCCATTGAGGGGTAACCCGATCACCCGGGTTCGGTATGGCGGAAGTCAGAATTCCAGATCACTCTTGTTTGTCGCGTACTCAACAAGCGAGTGTCTACGCGGGTCACACGGCCCGGCCGCCGGGGACACCGCACCGACGGCAACAGCACCCGCACCGCCCCTGTCAACCTCTCTCAGGAGCTGTACGTTGCGTACTACACCCCCCATATCCCCCACGTCCCCCACACCCGGCAACAGATCGGCCGCACGCACCAACTGGCGCCGCTTGGGCTCCGCGGCCGCCGCCACCGCCGCCCTCCTGGTGGCCGGTTTCGGCACCGCCGTCGACGCGAGCGCGGCGGTCGGCACGACCGCGACGAAGACCGTCGTGAGCAAGAGCACCGCCGCCAAGGCCGGTTCCACCAAGGTCACCTGGACCCGTTCCTGCGCCGAGCCCAAGAAGAAGGGGGAGATGGCCTGTAACGCGCTGCGCGTGACCGGCGGCACGACCGCCTTCATGAAGGCCAACGCCCACGCGAACGCCGTCACCCCCAAGGCCGCCGCCGACTCCCCCACCGGCTACGGTCCCAGCGACCTCCAGGACGCGTACGGCCTGACCGACGCGGCCGCCTCCAACGGCTCGGGCGAGACCATCGCGATCGTCGACGCCTACGACGACCCGAACGCGGCCTCCGACCTCGCCGCGTACCGCTCGTACTACGGCCTGTCGGCCTGCACCGTCGCCAACGGCTGCTTCAAGAAGGTCAGCCAGACGGGCTCCACGACCTCCCTGCCCACCGCCGACAGCGGCTGGGCCGGTGAGATCTCGCTCGACCTCGACATGGCCAGCGCCGTCTGCCCCAACTGCAACATCACGCTGGTCGAGGCGAAGTCCTCCTCCATGGCCAACCTCGGCACCGCGGTGAACGAGGCGGTCAAGCTCGGCGCGAAGTACGTCTCCAACAGCTACGGCGGCTCGGAGTCCTCCTCCGACACCTCCTACGACAGCTCGTACTTCAACCACCCGGGCGTCGCCATCACGGTCAGCGCGGGCGACGAGGGCTACGGCGCCGAGTACCCGGCCGCCTCCAAGTACGTGACCTCCGTCGGCGGCACCGCCCTCTCCTCGAGCTCCAACAGCCGCGGCTGGACCGAGAAGGTGTGGAACACCAGCAGCACCGAGGGCACCGGCTCGGGCTGCTCCGCCTACGACGCGAAGCCGACCTGGCAGACCGACACCTCCTGCTCGAAGCGCATGATCGCGGACGTCTCGGCCGTCGCCGACCCGGCCACCGGCGTCTCGGTCTACGACACCTACGGCGACGGCACCGGCTGGGTCACCTACGGCGGCACCAGCGCCTCCTCGCCGATCATCGCGGCCGTGTACGCCCTGGCCGGCACCCCGTCCAGCGGCTCGTACCCGGCGAAGTTCCCGTACGGCTCGGCCGGCACGTCCGCGCTCAACGACGTGACGTCGGGCAGCAACGGCTCCTGCTCCACGAGCTACTTCTGCACCGCCAGGTCGGGCTACGACGGCCCGACCGGCTGGGGCACCCCGGAGGGAGTCTCGGCCTTCACCGGCTGATCGCATCGCCCTCCGCACGGCACGGAGCCGCTGGGTGACGGATTAAGTGGGGATCCACCGGCGGCACCCGAGACGGGCCGCGGCAGCCTGCCGCGGCCCGTTCGCCATCACGTCCACCCGTTCGGAAACTTTGGTAAATCCCTTGACCTGCCTGTGAGTTGAGTCAAGTGGCGCTCAGCCGCAGTCCATCGAGCGGCCATCGAGGAGTAACGCGGCGGCCTCGTTCAGTAATGCGGAAGTCAGGATTCCAGACGGCTCTTGTTGTCACGTACTCAACAAGAGGATGGTCATCGGCGGGCCGCTCGGCCCTCCGCCGGGGACACCGCACCGGCGGCGCACCCGCACTGCCCCTGTCAAACACTCTCAGGAGGCTGTCCGTTGCGTACCTCGAATCCCCAAGAGCCCGCCAGACCCGCCGTACGCGGCAGGTGGCGCCGTATCGGAGCGGCCGCCGTCGGCACCGCGGCTCTCGTCCTCGCCGGCTTCGGCGCCGCGGGCCCCGCGAACGCCGCCCCGGCCGCCAAGGCCACCTCCGCGACGGCCTCCACCTCCTCCAAGGTGACGTGGAGCCCGGCCTGTTCCACCCCCGCGAAGGGCCAGATGGCCTGCAAGGCGCTGCGGGTCACCGGCGGCACGACCGCCTTCCAGAAGGCCAACGCCCACGCGGACGCCGTCACCCCGAAGGCCGCCGACGCCGCCACCCCGTCCGGGTACGGGCCGAGCAACCTCCAGAGCGCCTACGGCCTGAGCTCCGCCGCCGCCTCCAACGGCTCGGGCGAGACCATCGCGATCGTCGACGCGTACAACGACCCGAACGCCGAGGCGGACCTCGCCAAGTACCGCTCGTACTACGGCCTGTCGGCCTGCACCACGGCCAACGGCTGCTTCAAGAAGGTCAGCCAGACCGGCTCGACGACCTCCCTGCCCTCCAGTGACGCCGGCTGGTCCGAGGAGATCTCCCTCGACGTCGACATGGCCAGCGCCATCTGCCCGAACTGCAACATCCTGCTCGTCGAGGCCACCTCCGCCACCATGGCCAACCTCGGCAAGGCGGTGAACGAGGCCGTCACCCTGGGCGCGAAGTACGTCTCCAACAGCTACGGCGGCTCGGAGTCCTCCTCCGACACCTCCTACGACACCTCGTACTTCAACCACCCCGGCGTCGCCATCACCGTCTCCGCGGGTGACTCCGGCTACGGCGCCGAGTACCCGGCCGCCTCCAAGTACGTGACCTCCGTCGGCGGCACCGCCCTGTCCACCAGCTCCAACAGCCGCGGCTGGACCGAGAGCGTCTGGGAGACCAGCAGCACCGAGGGCACCGGCTCCGGCTGCTCCTCGTACGACGCGAAGCCGACCTGGCAGACGGACACGGGCTGCTCGAAGCGGACCATCGCCGATGTCTCGGCCGTCGCCGACCCGGCCACCGGCGTCTCGGTCTACGACTCCTACGGGGTCACGGCCGGCTGGTACACCTTCGGTGGCACGAGCGCGTCCTCGCCGATCATCGCCGGTGTGTACGCCCTCGGCGGCACCCCCTCCAGCAGCTCCTACCCGGCGTCCTTCCCCTACGCGTCGGCCGGCACCTCGGCCCTCAACGACGTCACCTCGGGCAGCAACGGCAGCTGCGGCTCCAGCTATCTGTGCACCGCGAAGTCGGGCTACGACGGCCCGACCGGCTGGGGCACCCCGGAGGGAGTCTCGGCCTTCACCGGCTGACCCGCCGGAGACACGGAAAACCCCCGAAAGCACGGGAAAGCGGGGGGAACTGCCGGGGAGGACGTGGGGATCCTCCGGCAGTGCGGGGAACGGGCCGCGGCAACCAGCCGCGGCCCGTTTCCGTGCGCCACGGCGACGGGGATAGCCTTCGGGGCAGCGGCCGTGCGTCCACATCGGGCGGACGCGCGACCCGGAGAACATCGGCTCGACAACCCGTCAGAAACACGACGGGCACGCAGGGATGCTGCGAGGAGCGGTGGGGCGACCGCCCCGCACTCGTCGTAGAAGGGGTTAACGACGGAACCACACCACAGGTTCCGGTTCGACTTCATTGCCCGGCGTGACCAGCCGTGATACACAGAGTGACCATACGACTCTTTGCATACCGTCGCACGCCTCCCGAAAGGGGCCCGCGTACGCCGGTGACAAGGGATTCGTACGAAAACCGCCAATCAATGACGCCAAGTCGACATACGACAGCGGCATTGTCGGCGAGAATGGGCCCGACCTCTGCGCACAGTGGCAGGGGGTGCAGAACTACCCACTAGGGGCGGTGACTTACATGCTTTTCGCAGCCGACAAGGGCGACATCACCACAATCATCGGCGGAATCGCCCCGGACTGGGGTCCCTTCGGCAGCCTGGGCAACGAGGCCAAGACGATGATCCAGGTCGTGATGGCCGTCGCCATCCTGCTCTGCCTCGGGATCGCGATCTGGGGAGCGGCGAAGCAACGCATCGGAGCGACGGCGCTCCGCGACACGTTCAGCGCCGAACAGGGCAAGGGTCTGATCATCGCGGGCCTCACCGGAGTCTTCATCATCGGCTCCCTCGGCACGCTCTTCACCATCGTGTACGGCATGGCCGTCTAGCTTCGGCCGGGCACCCGGCTCCTCACCTCATCTCCTCCCTCCCTGTCCGACCCACCCGTCCGTCGTGCCCACCGGCTGAGGTTGCGTTTCCCTGATGTCGAGTCACCACACCGCGTCCGCGCGGGAACCAGCACGGCTACCGTCGTACTACGCGGTTCAGGAAGAGGTTGAGGGGGCGTACGCGACATGAGTCTCGGTGACGAACCCGGATACGGGGACGGCTCCCGCGGCGACGACGGGGGATACGGGGGGACGGGCCAGACCCGGACCCGCCTCCCCGACCGCCCCGGAGACGTCTACGGCGGCGCCCGCCGCGGCCGCTCCTCCTCGCGGAGCCTGGTGACGGTGGTCGGCGTCGTCGTCCTCCTCATCGCGGCCATCGCCTTCGCGAACCGTGGAGGAGACGATTCCTCTTCCTCCTCCGGAACCGGCAACGGAGGCGGCAACGCCACCAAGACCTCCCCCACGGCCCCCTCGGGCCAACGCCCGGTGGACACGAACACCGGGGGCATCCCCACGGGGTTCGCGCACAGCGAGCAGGGCGCGCAGAGCGCGGCGGCCAACTACGCGGTGGCGCTGGGGTCGACGAGCATGTTCCAGAAGACCGGTCGGCACAACCTGGTCGACACCCTCTACACCTCCGCCGCGGCCGGCCGCCTCCAGGGCCCGCTGGACGACGCCTACTCGACAGGCTTCCTCAACAAGCTGGGCCTCGACGCGGCCGGCAACGCGCCCCAGGGCAGCACCTTCGTCTCCCGCACGATCCCCGTCGGCAGCAAGGTCGAGCAGTACAGCGCCACCGACGCCAAGGTGTCGGTCTGGTACCTGGGACTCATCGGAATGTCCGCGCAGAACTCGACCGACCCCGTCACCTCGACCTGGAAGACGTGGACCTTCGAGCTCCAGTGGTCCGGCGGGGACTGGAAGATCGTCACCGACTCGCAGAAGGACGGCCCCGCCCCGGTCCCCGGCGACGACAAGGCCGCCACCTCCGACGAGATCAGCAAGGTCATCGAGGAGTACGGAGGGTTCACTTATGCCCGGTAGCCCACGCCGTGTACTCAAGCTCACCGGCGCCGTCACGGCCGTACAGACCGCGGTCGTTCTGCTGGCGTCCCACGCCTACGCGGCTCCACCGAGCCCGACGCCGAACTCGAGCCCCAGTCCCAGTGCGAGCGCCAGCGCCTCGACCGACTCGTGCAGGCTCATCTTCGGCGAGGCCAAGAAGTACTGCGAAAAGGGCAACACCAGCGGCGGTACCACCGACCCCGGTACCACCTCCACGCTCGACCCCCTCTCCTCGCTGGCCAAGGGCTGCGCCGAAGCCGCGTCCTGGACCATCGACAAGCTCTCCGCGGCGGTCAAGGACACGGCGAACGTCGACTTCACGAACCAGAAGTTCCTCCAGCAGTACGCCGTGGTCTTCGCCGCGTCCACCATCCTCACCCTCCTCCTGTGGCTGCTGGCCGTGGCGAAGCGGGCGGTGCGAGGCGTCCCCCTCGGCACCGCGATCTCCGAGGCGATCGGCTTCCTCTGGCTCACGGTGCTGGCGTCGGCGTTCACCCCGCTGATCCTCTACACCGTCGTCTCGGCGAGCGACGGCGTCACCGACGTCCTCGCCAAGACCACCGGCAACCAGACCGACACCTTCTTCGGCACCTTCTCCGGTGCCCTCGCCAAGGGCGAGAACATCGGCGGCGGCCCGATCATGCTGATCGTCGTCTCCCTGGTGTCGATCCTGGCCGCAGGCGTCCTGTGGCTGGAGCTCGTCATCCGCGCCGCCCTGCTGTACGTCGGCGCCCTGCTCGGCACCGTCGTCTACGCCGGGCTCGTCGACAAGAACCTGTGGGGCCACGTCCGCCGCTGGGCCGGCATCATGATCGCCGTCATCCTGGTGAAACCGGTCATCGTGATCGTGCTGGGCCTCGCCGGCGCGCTGTCGACCAACGGCGGCCCGGACTCCTTCTCCGCCGTCGTCTCCGGCCTCGCGATCATCCTGCTCGCCATCTTCGCCAGCGCGATGATCTACCGCTTCGTGCCCGGCTTCGGCGACGAGATCGCAAGCGGCCGCAACAACCGCATCATGCAGGGCGCCGAAGGCAAGGCCGCGGCCGTGATCAGCTCCCCCGCCACCCTGGTCGCCCAGGGCATCAAGACCCACAGCACCCGCGCCGACAACAACGGCGGAGGCGGCGCAGGCGGCGGCAACAGCCAGCCGCGCCCCGCGAACCCCGTCTCCGGAGGCGTGTCCGCCCACAGCACCCGTACGCCGAACGGAGGCGGCGGATCTGTCCCCTCCGCCGCACCCCCACCACGTACCGGCAACACCCGCAACAGCAGCAGTACCAACCGCACGGGAGGTGAAGGGCGTTGACGACCGATTCCCACGTGTCCCATCCGGTCACGCCCCGCCGTACATATCTGATCGGCCGCGCCCGGCCGAACGCGATCGTCGGCCGGAACCGCGAGTCCGGCGAGATCGCGCTCATCATCGCGGGCGCGTTCCTCGGCATGATGTGCGGCTTGCTCGTCCCCGTCCTGTCCCTGCGGATCGTGCTGCTGATGGGCTTCCCGCTGGTGGCCATCGCCGCGGTGTACGTCCCGTACAAGCGCCGCACGTTCTACAAGTGGTTCGAGATCAACCGCAGTTACAAGCGCAACCTGCGCAGCGGCACGGCGTACCGCAGCAGCGTCCAGGAGGCCGGTACGCGTCTGGACGGCAAGGAGGTCGAGATCGGGCCGCCGCCCGGCATCGGCCGGATCTCCTGGCTCGCGGCCCCCTTCGGCCCCGACGAGATCGCCGTACTCCTGCACGCCGACCGCCGCACCGTCACCGCCGCGATCGAGATCGAGGGCCCGGGCGTCGGCCTGCGCGACAGCGAGGACCAAGAGGCCCTCGTCGACCGCTTCGGCACACTGCTCAAGCACGTGGCGAACGGCGACGGCTTCGTCACCCGCCTCCAGATGCTCGCCCGCACCCTCCCCGCCGACCCGGACGCCCACGCCAAGGACGTCGCCCAGCGCGGGGACGAGAAGGCACCGGCCTGGCTCCAGCAGTCCTACGACCAGCTCCAGTCCATGGTGTCCACGAGCAGCGAGCAGCACCGCGCCTACCTCGTCGCGTGCATGCACTACAACCGTGAACTCGCCGCCGAGGCCCAGGCCATGGCGCGCGCCGCCCGCCCCCAGGGCGGCAAGAAGCTGGACCGCGACGCCGGGCTCGCCGTCGTCATGGCACGCGAGCTGACCGACATCTGCTCGCGCCTCCAGGAAGCCGACATCCGCGTACGCCAGCCGCTCGGTCAGGGGCGACTGGCCTCCCTCGTGCACTCCATGTACGACCCCGACCACCCGATCGACCACATCCAGGCGATGACGAAACGTAATGCCTGGCCCGCCGAGCTCGACGCCATGGAGCCCACCTACCTCCAGGCGAAGACCCGCGAGTCCTCCACCCGCGCCCCCTGGTGCCACGCCACGGCCTGGGTGAAGGAATGGCCGATGACCCCGGTCGGCGTGAACTTCCTGGCCCCGCTCCTGGTCCACACCCCGGACGTCATCCGCACCGTCGCCGTCACGATGGACCTCGAACCCACCGAGGTCGCCATCGAGCGCATGCTGACGGAGAAGACGAACGACGACGCCGAGGCCAGCCGCCAGCTGAAGATGAACCGCACGGTCGACCCCCGCGACATCGCCTCCCACAACCGCCTGGACCAGCGCGGCGAGGACCTCGCGAGCGGCGCCGCCGGCGTCAACCTCGTCGGCTACATCACCGTCAGCTCCCGCTCTCCCGAGGCCCTCGCCCGCGACAAGCGCACCATCCGCGCCTCCGCCGGAAAGTCGTATCTGAAGCTGGAGTGGTGCGACCGCGAGCACCACCGGGCCTTCGTCAACACACTGCCGTTCGCCACCGGAATCCGCAGGTAGGAGCTGATGTTCTGATGCGGGATCCGCTGTCCGCCGCGACGGACGCCTTCACGGGCTTCCTCTTCGGCAAGGTCGAGACGACCCGCCTGCCCGTGCGCACCTCCACGGGCCAGGCCCAGGCGGTCTACCTGCCGACCGCCGCACCCGGTCTCGGCGACTCGGGCGTCATCATCGGACGCGAGGTGTACTCCGGGAAGGGCTACATCTACGACCCCTTCCAGCTGTACGGCCAGCAGCTCCCCGCGCCCCACTGGCTGGTGCTCGGTGAGTCCGGCAACGGCAAGTCGGCGCTCGAGAAGACCTACGTCCTGCGCCAGCTGCGCTTCCGCGACCGCCAGGTCGTCGTGCTCGACGCACAGGGCGAGGACGGCGTCGGCGAATGGAACCTCATCGCGGAAGAGCTGGGAATAACTCCCATCCGCCTGGACCCGACAGCGGCCCTGGACATGGGCATCCGCCTCAACCCGCTCGACCCGGCGATCACGACGACGGGCCAGCTGGCCCTGCTGCGCACGATCATCGAGGTCGCGATGGGCCACGGCCTCGACGAGCGCTCCGGCTTCGCCCTCAAGGTCGCACACGCCTATGTCAACGAGACGATCCTCGATCGCCAGCCCGTCCTGATGGACATCGTCGAGCAACTACGGCACCCCGAGCCGGAGTCGGCCGAGGCGATGAACGTCGCCATAGACGACGTACGGGCGTGGGGCCTGGACGTCGCCCTGGTCCTCGACCGCCTGGTCGACGGTGACCTCAGGGGCATGTTCGACGGCCCCACGACGGTGGGCATCGACCTCGACGCCCCGCTCATCGTCTTCGACCTGTCCCACATCGACCGCAACTCCATCGCCATGCCGATCCTGATGGCGATCGTCGGCGTGTGGCTGGAACACACCTGGATCCGCCCCGACCGCAAGAAGCGCATCTTCCTGGTGGAGGAGGCGTGGCACATCATCAACAGCCCCTTCGTGGCCCAGCTCTTCCAGCGCCTGCTGAAGTTCGGCCGACGCCTGGGTCTGTCCTTCGTGGCGGTCGTCCACCACCTGTCCGACGTGGTGGACGGCGCGGCGGCCAAGGAGGCGGCCGCGATCCTGAAGATGGCGTCCACCCGGACGATCTACGCCCAGAAAGCGGACGAGGCACGGGCGACGGGCCGGGTGATCGGCCTGCCCCGGTGGGCCGTCGAGATCATCCCGACCCTGACGCCCGGTATCGCCGTCTGGGACGTCAACGGCAACGTCCAGGTGGTCAAACACCTCATCACCGAGACCGAACGCCCCCTCGTCTTCACCGACCGCGCCATGACCGAGTCCTCCGCCGACCACCTCGCCGACGACGCGCTGCGCGCCGCCGAACTCGAGGCCGAGGAACGCGCCGCGGCCTTCGTGGAGCAGCACCTCGCCGATCTCGACGGTTCGTCCGAGTCCACGGTGGCGTGAGATGAGCCGGGACGGGCGGGACCGCCGCAAGGCGGAGAGCGAGGGCGGCATCCCGGACGGCCTGCTGGTCGGGGTGCTCGCCTTCCTTCTCGGCATGACCTTCCTGATCTGGTCGGCCACCGGCCTCGCCGGCTGGTTCGCCCACGGCGCCTGGCCGAACGCGGTCACCTTCGCCCGTACGCCGCTGGCCCTGCGGCACCTCATCGGGCACCCGCACGACGTGACGGGCGCCTGGCCGGACACCCCCGCGGACCAGCTCTCGGGGTACGGGCTCTTCTGGGGCCTGTTCATCGGCCAGCTGATGGTGCTGGTCGTGATGACCATCTTCGTGATGGGGACGTGGGCACGATGGCGGGCGGTCCGGGCGAGACGGAAGGCGGGGGTGTACGCGAGACCGGCCCCGACGCCGGTGCCGATCCCCGCCCCGGTACCAGAACCAACCCCGGCGCAGCTTGAGGTTCCGGTGCAGCGCCCAGCGCCGGAACCGACGGAGCTGCTACCCGCAGAGGCGGAACCACAGCAGCCCGCGTCGGCCACCTTGGCAGCGGACAGTAAACGGGTGGGTGAGTGGGAAAGAAATCGCACCGCCGCCGCGCTCATCCTCGCCCCACCGGAAACCCGCCACACCACCGCGACCCAAGCCGTACGAGACGCGGACGGCCCCGCCCTGGTGGTCACCTCCAACCCCGCCATCTGGTCGGAAACCAAGGACGCCAGAGCCAAACTCGGCCCCGTCCTCCTCTACGACCCCTCCCACCTCTGCGACACCCCGGCCCGCCTCCACTGGTCCCCCTCCACCGGCTGCGAGGACAAGACGACGGCCGCGTCGAGAGCCATCGCCCTCCTCGGCCCCGTACGCCCCACCGCCAAGGTCGACCAGGCCATGGCAGACGTCGCCGAAACGCTCCTGCGCAGCTATCTGCACGCCGCCGCGGTGGAGGGCAAGGCCTTCCGCCACGTCCACCGCTGGGCCCAGGGCACCCAGGTACAGGACGCCGTACGTGCCCTCCGCACGAACCCCAAGGCCGCGTCCGGCGCGGCGGGCGAACTCGAGGCCGCCCTCACCTCACACCCGGAACGCCGCGACATAGCGCAGGAGTTGACGGCCCGCGCCCTGTCCGCCCTCTTCACGGTCAACGTCCGCGAATCCTGCACCCCGAACCGAAGTGACGCCCTCGTGCTGGATTCCTTCGTCAACGAAGGGGGCACGCTCTATGTGGTCGGTGAACCCATCGAGGACCCCAAGGCGAACCCCGGCGCGATGCCGCTCCTGACGGCCCTCGCCTCAAGCGTGGTCGAGCGCGGCCGGCGCATGGCCGAACGGTCATCCTCCGGTCGCCTCGACCCACCACTTACGCTCGTCCTGGACGACGTCGCCGCGGTGGCCCCGCTCCCCCAACTCCCGGAGCTGCTCGCCACCGGAGCCGACCAGGGCCTGCCCACCCTGGCCCTCCTCCGCTCCCAGGAACAGGCCAGGGCCCGCTGGCCCCAGCACGAACTCCCGGTCTGACGACACCTACGGCCTGGCGATCACAAACTCCAGATCCCGGGTCCCCTCGTTCCCCTGGGATGCCACGGATCCCCCGGTCGGCACGAACCCCGCCTTGCGGTAGAAGGCCTCGGCGCGCCCGTTCTTCTCGTGCACGAACAGCCGTACACGCTCAAGCCCGCGCTCCCAGGCCCAGGCGAGAGCGCCGTCGACGAGCGCGTCCGTCACACCGCTCCCCCGGTACTCGGCCCGCACGAAGACACCCACCAGATGCCCCTGGTCCTGGTCGATCACGGCATCGAAGAAGTCCCGCTGCCCGGCCTTCTCGAACAGCATGACCACGGAACCCGCCCACACCCCGTCCGGCCCGACCGCGACGAACTGCCGCGCCCCGTCCCCCTCGGCGGCCCCCGCCGCCCGCTCCTGCCAGAACGAGTCGGGCCGGGCCGCCGCCTGCTCGTACGTCTCCAGGAACGCGAGATGTGCCACCGGGTCCCGCAGGGCGGCAAGCCGCAACTCCTTGGCCGCGGGCCACTCGTCGGCCCTTATGGAACGAATCACATGGTTCATGGAACCCACCGTAGCCTTCGCGTTCGACATCGCTCATCTGAATTCCACCCTGCCGATCCCCGCCGTCCGGGACCCCGTCATGCTCTTCCCTGTACTCACATTGATCCCAGGGGAGAAAGCCGCATGACCAAGGTCCAACTAGAGGAACTCCGCGAGGTCATCCACCCCGCGGGCAAGCTGGAGAGCAGGGCGGAACACTGGGCCGGCCGCCTTTACATGCGATCGCTCTCCCTGCGGGTGACCCGGCTGATGCTGGGCACCCGCGTATCGCCGAACCAGATCACGACGGTCATGGTCTTCGCGGGCGTACTCTCCGGAGTCGCGCTGGTCGTCCCCGGCCTGGGCGGCGCCGTACTGTCCGTCCTCTTCATGCAGTTGTATCTGCTCCTGGACTGCGTGGACGGCGAAGTGGCCCGCTGGCGACGCCAGTTCAGCCCGCTCGGCGTCTACCTGGACCGCCTCGGCGCCTACCTCGCCGATGCCGCGGTCATGGTCGGCATGGGCATCCGCGCCGCCGAACTCGGCCTGAACCTCTACCTGGTGGCCGGCCTCGCGGCCGCGATCGGCGTGCTGCTCCTGAAGTCGTCCTCCGACCTCGTCCACGTGGCCCGCTCCGACAGCGGCATGCAGAAGGCCACCGACCAGTCCGTCGTCCCGCGCTCCAGCGGCCTCGCCCGGGTCCGCCGCCTCACCTCGGCCGTCGGCCTCCACCGCCTGGTCAACGGCATCGAGTGCACCATCCTGCTGCTCGTGACGGCGATCGTCGACCTGGCGCTCGGTGACCTGACTGCGACGAAGATCGCGACCGTGGCCGTGACGGCGATCGTCTGGCTGCTGGTCCCCGCGCACATCGTCTCGATCGTCGCGTCGTCCCGCCTGAAGTAACCGAGTCGCCTGCAGGAACCGAGTGAGGGCATGCGGGGCTGTTGTCCGGCCCCGCATGCACCCCCCACCTCCGCAGCCAGACACCAAAGTGAACGCAAAAAAGCCCCAACTTCGGGTACCTACCCGAAGTTGGGGCTCTTTTCAAAATTTGTTCGGCGGCGTCCTACTCTCCCACAGGGTCCCCCCTGCAGTACCATCGGCGCTGTGAGGCTTAGCTTCCGGGTT
>NZ_JAGXJM010000484.1:0-246 GCF_019091445.1 Streptomyces sp. GbtcB7 | reverse complement strand
GGCGCAGGCCGGTCGCCGTGACGAAGCCGGGCTTCACCAGGGCGTTCAGCTGCGTCCGTACGTCCATGAGGTTTGCCAGCAGGGTGGGGCTGCTGGTGGCCTTCAGTCGGCGCTCACAGGCCTGCCAGGCGGCGAGGACCTGCTGCACCTGGCCCACCGTCCGGACCGTCGTGTCGTCGATCTCGGCGCGCACCTTGTCATACAGCTTCCGGTACGACTCCTCGTCCCACGCCGGGCCTCCGAAGT
>NZ_JAGXJM010000483.1:0-246 GCF_019091445.1 Streptomyces sp. GbtcB7 | reverse complement strand
CGACGCGCCAGGCGGCGGGCGGCGCCGGGCGCGCGCGGGGTGCCGGGCAGCGCGGCGCGCGCCATCGCTTCCTGACCCACGCGGTAGTGCGCGGGCGTACCAGGGGCGTGCGCCATGGAGTCCGGTTGCGACTCCCGTTGCGTCGGAATGGCCCCCACTGTGCGGCTCCCTGTGCAGTTCGGACGAATACGCCTCAGGCGTCACGGACAGAGTGACAGACTGGCCACGCCCATAAGCACCGAGTTA
>NZ_JAGXJM010000482.1:0-246 GCF_019091445.1 Streptomyces sp. GbtcB7 | reverse complement strand
AGGACGGGTATGCCCTTGCCTCGCTGCCGGTGATCAGCAGGCGGGCGGGTGTGAGTACCGGGGCGCAGCATTTTCATTTCCCGAGCAAGGATCTTCTGGCGCGTGAGGTGGAGGCGGGGGCGACGGTGTCGGTGCAGCGGCTGGTGGTGCGGGAGGGTGCGGGGGGCGGGGGGCTGCAGTTGCTGGTGGGTGTCAGCCGTGGTCTGGTGGCGGCTCTGGCGGTGGGACCGGTGCTGTGGGAGGGGG
>NZ_JAGXJM010000481.1:0-246 GCF_019091445.1 Streptomyces sp. GbtcB7 | reverse complement strand
GTCGCCCGGCCGGGCCCGCACCCGCCGCATGTGCAGGATGTTCATCCCCACGGCCCGGCCCAACACGCCCCGCTTGAGGCCGAGTTCGCGCCCGCGCCGCTTGACCGCGCTGGATGCCGGGTTCAGGAAGAGCAGCCGCACCCGGCAGCCCGCCTCGGCGAGGCGTACGAGCCGCCGCCCGGAGAAGTTCTGCACCTGCAGGTTCAGGCCGATGCCGATGGCGTCGGGGCGGTGGGCGCCCCCGAT
>NZ_JAGXJM010000480.1:0-246 GCF_019091445.1 Streptomyces sp. GbtcB7 | reverse complement strand
CGTTGAGGCCACCTCCCGGCGGGGCCGGGGCCAGTACAGCAGGGAGCCCCGAACTATGTTCGGGGCTCCCTGCTGTACAGCACCCTTCGTCCTAAGCACTCCTAACAGAATGAGGCTGGGACAACCTGGTTGAGACTGAAGATCCAGTCCAGCACCATGGGCCCTGGCAGATGCGGGAGGGCAAAGCAAAGGGCATACGGTGGAACTGATCAGTCTCTCGGGTGGCGACAACAGCTTCCGGGTGCG
>NZ_JAGXJM010000479.1:0-247 GCF_019091445.1 Streptomyces sp. GbtcB7 | reverse complement strand
ACGCGTGAGCGACGCCGCCGGCGGGTGGCCGTGGCCGGGCACCAGGGGGAGGAACGCGCGCAGGGCCCCGGCGGGCAGCGAGGGGTAGGTGCGGGGCCCGTGGGGAGTGCGGCCGGCGGCCGGAAGGATGCCGGCCGCCCCGTAGTTCCTGACCGCCTGCGGGGACAGACGGGGCCCGCGCGCCAGATCAACCGGCCTGGGCCGCCCCCCCCCTTGGAGGTTTCGCCCCCTGGGGCCGACGATATCG
>NZ_JAGXJM010000478.1:0-247 GCF_019091445.1 Streptomyces sp. GbtcB7 | reverse complement strand
ACAGAAATGGATACCAGATAGTTCTACGGAGCTTGTTTCTTTCATGAGATCTTTCTCGCGGACTTTCAGCTTCATTCATTCCCGCTGACTTTCTTTCGACTTCTTTATATCATTCCTGCTTACTTTATATGGCACAACACCGACGCGGAACCTCTCTATACTGAAACACTCGAAGGAACTCTACTTCCGGAATCTATATGCTTAGCGCTTAATAAGTCAGGGAAAAAAGGCTTGAACGCATGATTGA
>NZ_JAGXJM010000477.1:0-247 GCF_019091445.1 Streptomyces sp. GbtcB7 | reverse complement strand
AAAACTTCTAAGTATGGTACTGGTCCAATAAGTTACTGGAACCAGTTTCAGATTAAAACCTTGTGAGAAACAAAACCTTTTTTATCTTGGGTTAACTAAGAGTTAGGAACTTAAGCTAAGTAATAACTCATAGATTCATATGGGCTAATACAAGATTGCCTCACAAGCCCTTTCCACTCTATCTTCAATAACCTAGTTAATCAACTCAATTCACCAAGAAACAAATTATAAAACATCACTAATTCAT
>NZ_JAGXJM010000476.1:0-247 GCF_019091445.1 Streptomyces sp. GbtcB7 | reverse complement strand
TTCCCGCCGCGCGCCACCGCCTCCCGGGGCCGTGGCCCGCCGCCCTTCCTTCCGACACCGTGCCCCAATGTGTCGTCCTCGACCGCACCCCTTCCCCCGTCGGCCACCTCGAGGCCGTCGGCTCGGCGCTGCGCCGTCTGCGCGCGTTGGACCGTCCGATGACCAAGGTGGTGCTGGCGCGCTCGCTCGTCCTCGGCGCCGCCCGCCCCATCCCGCCGATGGCCCTGATGCACAGGCTGGTGGCCAA
>NZ_JAGXJM010000475.1:0-248 GCF_019091445.1 Streptomyces sp. GbtcB7 | reverse complement strand
GTGCACGTCCGTAGGGTCTACGTGGCTCAGAGGCAGGCGGCCGGCACCAGGGTGTTGGTGGTCCGCTGTTGGCCACGGGGAATGTCCAAGGGGAGGGCCCATCTCGACGTGGGGGGCAAGCAGGTTGCCCCGCCCACGGAACTGCGCAAGGGGAACAGCCACGACCCGGAAGCCTTCACGGAGTTCGGCCATCCCAACCGGGCCGAACCGGAGGATCCCGGGCAGGCAGACGCGCTGGCCCACCCGCC
>NZ_JAGXJM010000048.1:0-72231 GCF_019091445.1 Streptomyces sp. GbtcB7 | reverse complement strand
CACGGCCCCCGCACCCTCCTCTACACCAGCCGCGGCACCGGCTTCTGGGGCCCGCCGTTCCGCGTCTTCGCCCCCAGCGAGATCACCCTGCTCGTACTCCGCTCCCCACAGCGGCCCCCCTCGCCGTAGCGCTGGGCGGCCAGTAGTTCCGCCTGGAGATGCTGCCCCTCGGCAGCCTCGCTCCGCTCACGCGACGGAGATCGTGGCGGACGACCGGGTCTCGGAAGTGACCATGTCCCATATCACACAGCCCTTATGAGCGAGGTCCTGGCTGTAGCTGTCCGACCAGGTGGAAGACCTCCCGGGCCGCATACGCTTGAGGCAACGGACGATTTCGCGACGGGTCTTACCCTCCTTGATCCGGCGCTCGAAATAGTCCTGGGTGCGCGAGTCGACCCGCAGACGAGTGAACACGATGCGATGGAGCGCGGCATTGGCCTGACGATCGCCACCGCGGTTGAGGCGACGGAACTGCCGACGTCCCGAAGAACGCTCGACAGGACTCACCCCGCACAAAGCGGCGAAGAACGCCTCACTGCCCAGCCGTTCCGGGGTGTCCCCCACCGTGATCAGCAAAGCGACGTCCGGACCGATCCCCACCACGTCGAGCGGCTGCGGGGCATGACGTTGGACGAGCCGGGCCAGACGAGCGTCCACATCCCGGATCTGCTCGGAGAGCTGGCCGATCCGGTGAGCCAGCAGCCCCAGCGTGATGCGAGTGGCCTGCAGCACCCCCGCTTCACCGCCCTCTTCCTGGCTGCTCGCGTCGGTGAACCGCGCGCAGGTACGGAAGAGTTCGGCATTGCCCAGTCCGGCCAGTTCTTCCCGCAAGGCGGGGTCAGCAGTAATGAGGACGGACTTGAGCTGGTTGATGGCCTGGGTGCGGGCTTTGACGGCCGACGCCTTCGTGAGTTTGTACATTCTCGCGATCTGCACCGGCCCGTCGCCCGCTTTACAGCAGCTAACACAATGAGCCGAGTTGTCGGTGGGTGATGAGGCAGCAGGCGAGTTTGAGGAACGCTTCGTGGATGTCGGCTCTGCGTTCCCAGCGGGTGCGTAGGCGGCGGAAGCCGTGCAACCAGGCGAAGGTGCGCTCGACCACCCACCGGTAGGTGCCCAGTCCGGTGCCGTGGCGGGTTCCGCGGCGGGCGATGGCGGGCACGATGCCGCGGGCGCGGACCTGGTCGCGGTAGATGTCGTGGTCGTAACCCCGGTCGGCGAACAGCGAGTCCGGCTTGCGGCGGGGCCGGCCGACCCGGCCGCGGACCGGCGGGATCGCGTCGAGCAAGGGGATCAGCTGGGTGACGTCGTTGCGGTTGCCGCCGGTCAGCAGGACCGCGAGCGGGGTGCCGTGTCTGTCGGTGATCAGGTGGTGTTTCGAGCCTGCCCGGCCGCGGTCGACCGGCGAGTGGCCCGTGTGGTTCCCCCTTTTAGGGCCCTGACGTGGGAGGAGTCGACCACGTACCGGGACCAGTCCAGCCGGGAGGCCGCGTTGAGCTCGGCCAGCAGGACTTCGTGGAGCTGCTGCCAGACGCCGGCCTCGTTCCAGTCCCGCAGGCGGCGCCAGCAGGTCATGCCCGAGCCGAAGCCCAGGTTCCTGGGCAGGTACTCCCACTGGATACCGGTGTGCAGCACGTACAGAATCCCGCACAGCACCTCCCGGTCCGGCAGCGGCTTGCGGCCCGGATACCGCAAGCGCCGTTCGCGCTGCGGCAGCAGCGGCTCCAGGCGGTCCCACAACTCATCCGACACGATCCACGGCGACGTCCCCACACCGACCGAACGCTCAACTACCACCCCGGACACGGCCATCAGAGCAGGCGTGTTTGACCCCCGACACGGAGAACCGGACCGCCTCCACGTGATCGCGGAGAGGGTCCGGCGCTGTCCCTGTCACCGGGTTTCTGCGGGTCGCCGTGTGGAATACGTGTCGAAGTTCCCGTAGGCGCGTCGGACGTCTTTCGTGTGATCTGGGAGGTCTCCAGCGGCCTCGATGCGTGTCTTGAGATCATCCAGCTGACCGACGATGCAACGGGCATAGGTGGACAGAAGGACCGGGACGCCGTTGGCCGCCCAGTCCGTGACCTGCGCCGGCGGCACGCCATCATTGAGCCAGTTCGTCAGGCAGGTGTGCCGCAGGTCGTACACCCGTTTGCCGAGCGGTGAAGCAAAGTCCTCGGGGCGAAGAACCTGCTGCCGCGCAGTCCGCCAGGCCCGCCGGATGACGGAGCAACGGATCTAGTGCTGTGACCGCGTAGGTTCGCCGGGTTGGTGCTCATGGTCCTCGTGCCGGTTGGATGTGACGACACGTCCGATCGGTGCGGGGAGGCGGGATGGCACAGCCGGTCAGAGTGCGTACGTTGACCGAGCAGGAGGGCCAGAAACTGCAGCGGATCGTGCGACGGAGCAGCACCAGCACGGTGCGGTTCCGCAGGGCGATGATGCTGCAGGCCTCGGCGGGCGGTAACACCGTGCCGGTGATCGCGCGGCTCGCGCAGGCGGACGAGGACACCGTCCGGGACGTGATCCACAAGTTCAACCAGATCGGGCTGACCTGCCTGGACCCTCTGTGGGCGGGAGGCCGTCCCCGCCTGCTCAGCGATGACGACGAGGACTTCGTCATCCAGACGGCCACCACCCGGCCGGTCAAGCTCGGTCAGCCCTTCACCCGCTGGTCGGTCCGGAAACTCGCCGAGCACCTGCGCCGCGACCTCGCCCGCCCGATTCGGATCGGCCGCGAGGCCCCGCGTTGCCTACTCGCCCGCCGCGGAATCACCTTCCAGCGCACCAGACCTGGAAGGAGTACACCGACCCGGACTTCGACGCCAAGCTGGACCGCATCGAGTACGTGCTCCACGAGCGCCCGGACCGGACCTTCGCCTTCGACGAGTTCGGGCCTCTGGGCATCCTCCCGACGGCCGGGGCCTGCTGGGCCGAGCGGGGCAGGCCGGTTGCCGGCGGCCTATCACCGCACTCGCGGCACCCGCTACTTCCATGGCTGCTACTCGGTCGGCGACGACACCCTGTGGGGCGTCAACAGACGCCGCAAGGGCATCGGCCCGACTTGGGCCGCGCTCAAGAGCATCCGCGCGGCCCGCCCGGACGGCGCCCCGGTCTACCCCCGCCACCTGGACGTCCTGGCGGCACAGCGTCGCGAACGCGCCCGCATCCGCAGCGAGAAGGGCATTCGCTGGGGCGGACGCCCCCTCGCCGCCGCAGCCTGACCAAGTGAGGGATCCCGCCGTGCCCGGATGTGGAGATCAGACAGCGGCCAGGCTCTTCGCCATGACCCGCTCCCTGCCAACGCCATCGGGCAGAAGATCGCCGGGCTCACCCGTGTCCGTGAAACCGTGCCGTTCATAGAGCGCGGTCGCCTTGCGGTTGTCCGGCATGACGGACAACCGCAGGGTCGTGGCGCCGCGCTCCGCCCCCCACCGCTCGACCGCCTGGATCAGGTAGTCGCCCACGCCCTTGCCCCGAGCCGTTGGGTTGACCCACATCGAGATCAACTCCACGTTCTCTGCTCCCTCGCCCGGCACTCCGCTGGCCATGCCCACCGGAAGGCCGTCGAGGAGCGCGACGAGATCGTGCGCGCCAGGGATCGACAGACGGGCACGCCAGCGTTCCTCTCGGTCGCCGGAGCCCTGCCACTGGGCCAGCGTCGATCCGAACGCGTAGGGCGCCTCAGCAAGCGCGGCCAGTCGTAACTCCCGCCAAAGGGGCCAGTCGTCTGATTCCAAAGTGCGTAGTTCAAGCATGATCCAGACCCTGCCCGCCCGCCGGGGCGGACAGCAAGTTGATTACAACCATGCAAACGAGGTCGCTCAGCCCTGCGACCAGCCGAAGCCGGGGAGCAGCGGTGACTCACGCACCCGAAGACCACGAGACCTCGGTGAACCTATCCGGTCACGGCACTAGCGGCTCGCTGTGCCGACGGCGCCGAGCCACTGGGCGAGCGCGGCGGCCTCACTGTGGCCGAGGTCCTTGGTGGCTGTGAGCAAGATGACCTTGTCGTGGGCGGCGAGATCACGCAGGTGCTGCACGGCTGGCCGGTGATCGGCGTCCTCCAGTTCGCCGATGTATCGATCCCGGAACTCCGCGAAGCGCTCCTGGTCGTGGTGGTGCCAGTGGCGCAGGTCTGCCGACGGCGCCACGTCGCGGAGCCATTCGTCCAGGTGGGCCCGTTCTTTGCTCATTCCGCGAGGCCACAGGCGGTTCACGAGCACTCGCTTGCCGTTCCGCGACGAGGTGTCCTCATAGATCCTCTGACAACTGCGAACGCCGCGTGGGCGGGGCCACCGGCTGCGGTCTCACCCACGCGGTGCTGTCCCAGGTGACCTCCCGGGATGTGACGTCAGCGCAGGCCGAAGGCCCGGGTGATCGTCTGCGAGACGGTGTTGCCCGCGCTGTCCCGGGCGCCGACCCGGAGGGTGACGAAGTCGGCGGACCGCGGCGCGCGCAGGTTCGTCCGCCATCCGTCGTCGCACCGGCTCAGGTCGGTTCGCTGCCAGGTCGCACCGTCGTCGTACGACACCTCGACGGTCGGCTTCCCGATGGTGGCGGTGGTGCCCGGCAGGTGCGAGGCGGTCACCGTCAGGCCGGCGTGCCGGTCGGCACGGCCGGACTTGTCGGTGTCCACGCCGTAGTCGAGCTGGATGAGCGGCAGGGACACCGCCGCATCGCTGCCGGTGACCGCGGAGGTGAAGTCCCACTCGGTCAGCGTGTGCGTCGAGTACGGGTTGGCCCAGGTGCCGCGGTCGTTGTCGAGGACCAGCCGGTAGGGCAGGCGCTCGGCGCCGAGGCCGGGAACCTGCAGGTACTCGGCGTTACCCCAGTCGAGCTGCTGGTCGCCCTGGTAGAGCGACATCCAGTCCTTGACGTCGAAGTTCGCGCCGGCCTCGCCGACGTGGCCGGACCCCGAGTCACCCCAGCCGGGCGCGGTGATGTACATCGTGTCGAGGTAGCGCACCGGCTGGTAGTTGATCGGGCCCATGCGGGGCCGCTGGATCGGGCCGAACCAGCTGACCTTGCCGGTCTTGCGCGCCGGGTAGTTCAGCGGGTCGATCGAGTGCTGCCCGGTCTCGCCCTGGATGAAGGCGTCGTCAAGCCACGTGGTGCCGGCGGTGACCCAGTCGGTGCGCTCGCCCTGGGCGGGCGCGGTGAGCTGGTTGCCGACGGCCCAGCCGCGCCAGACGTCCGGACGGAACTCCATCGCCTTGCCCTGCCGGTAGTTCCGGAAGGAGACGTTCACCCGGCCGAGGTCCTTGGACTCCTCACGCCAGGTCGGGTCGGCCGGAACGGCGCCCGTCCAGTGGTGCACGACGTCGTAGACGTAGTCGGTCGTGGGGTGCGAGGTGACCTTCAGCGAGACCGCGCCGTGCCGGAGTCGGCCGAGCAGGTCGGCGCCCTGGTCGGCGTTGAGCGTCGCCACCGTCACCGGGGCCGGGCTCTCCGGGCTCCAGGGGTTCTCGTCCCAGGGCTGCAGGCGGCCGACGCCGTCGTTGACGACCAGCAGCAGCCGGGCGCCGGCGGCCGCGGCGGCCTCCGCCTGGGCCTTGATCCCTTCCGTGCCGGCGCCGCGCACCACGACGGCCTTGCCGCGCACGTTCTGCCGCGCGAGCTCCTCGGCCGTGCCGTCACCGGCGAAGACCGCCGTCAGATTCCGGGTACCGGCGGGCAGCGGCGTGGCCGCGCGCTTGACCAGCGGGTCGTTGAAGGTCTTCGACTTCGTGCTCACGGTCAGCGCGGGCTGCTCGAGGCGGAAGCGGGCGCCGGTCTCGAACTCGCCGTCGGTGACCTTCTTGCCGGTCGGGAGCGCCCAGATGCTGTCGTACGACGGGTCCGGCAGCATCGACGTCTCCACCAGGCTGTCGGTGAAGGACCGGTGGGCGTCCAGGCGCGGCGCGACGGCGGTGGTCTGCTGCGGCACGCGCGCCAGGATCCGGCGTGCCTTGCGGCCGTCCAGGGTGACGGTACGGTCCTGGTCCAGCTTCACGTCGTTGAAGGCGAGCAGCACCATGCCGCGCGAGTGCGGGCCTTCGGCGCCCTGCACGTCACCGGTGAGCCAGCCGCTGTAGCTGCCGACGGGCAGCCGCGCCGTGCCGGTGCCGGACGCGTCGAGGTCCATCACCGTGAAGAGGTGCTCGGCGGTCAGGACGACCCGGCCCTCCAGCGGCTTGCCCGAACGGTCCTTGGCGACCACGGTCAGATTCTGCCGCTGGCCCTCGCGGGCCGCGCCGATCAGGGTCCGGGCGCGGACCGCTCCGCTGCCGTCCGTACCGGTGATCATGGCGCTGACCGACTGGTCGCCGCCCAGCTTGTCCAGATCCGCCGTCAGGGTGACCGTGACAGTGCCGTGGGCGGGCACGGTGACGTGGTCGGCGGAGAGGCTGAACAACCCTGCCGGGACGGTGCCGTTGACCGCCAGGTTGAGGTTGGCCGTTGCGTCGCCGACGTTGGTGTACGTCACCGTCTGGACGTCGGTCTGCCCCGGCTTCGGCGGCCACGTGTAGAAGCCGGAGTAGGCGCTCGTGGTGGCGAAGACCGTGGTGTGCACGGCCGCCAGCGCGTCGAGCCGGCCGGCGCCCGCCTGGTACGGGGTGTACGCCGGGGTTGCCTTGGCGCTGCTGACAAGCGCCTCCTTGAGCTGGGTGCCCGTCCAGTCGGGGTGCTCTGAGGCGAGGAGCGCGGCGGCACCGGCGGCGTGCGGCGTCGCCATCGACGTGCCGCTCATCGTGGTGTAGTAGCCGGAGCCGCGCTTGTAGTGCGAGCGCGCCGCGACGATGTCGACGCCGGGCGCGGTGATCTCCGGCTTCAGCCCGCCGTCGCCGTCACGCGGGCCCTGGCTGGAGAAGTCGGCGAGCGTGTCGGTGGAGTCGACGGCGCCGACGGTCAGCGCGGAGTCTGCGGCACCGGGGCTGCTGATGGAGTGCGGGCCGCCGTTGCCCGCCGCGATCACGAACAACGCGCCCGTGTCGTGGCTGAGTTCGTCGACGGCCTGGCTCATCGGGTCGGTCTTGTCACCGCTGCCGCCCAGGCTCATGCTGATGATCCTGGCCTTCTGGTCGCGGGCGGCCCACTCCATGCCCGCGATGATCCAGGATTCCTGGCCGCTGCCCTCGGAGTTGAGCACCTTGCCGACGGCCAGCCGGGCGCCGGAGGCGACACCCCGCTCCTTGCCGTCGGAGGCACTGCCCGTGCCGACGATGGTCGAGGCGACGTGCGTACCGTGGCCGTTGTAGTCGGCGATGTCGTCCTCGCCGGGGACGAAGCTGGCGCTGTCGGACACCTGCCCGACCAGGTCCGGGTGTTCGGTGTCCGCGCCGCTGTCGAGCATCGCGACCTTCACGCCCTGGCCGGTGTCGCCCTCCGCCCATACCTTCTGCGCGCCGATCTGGGCGGTGGAGTCGGCCAGGTCGGCCTTCACCTTGCCGTCGAGCCACACGTTGGCGACGCCGCCCACGAAGGACGGCTTCGCGGACCGGGCCGCCGCGCCGGAACCCCCGGTGAGCGAGGACCAGAACTCCGGTGCCTGCTTGTGGTTCTGCGCGAGGGCCGCGCCCTGGATGCTGTCCAGACGGCGGACGTCGGTCGAGCCGGCCATTTTCGCCCGGGTGCGGGCCTTGGCGGTGGCTCCGGTGTAGCGCACGATCAGCGGCAGCCGGGAGCTGTGCGCGTCGTCGTAGCCCTCGGTGATCAGCCGCGTCACGTTGAAGAGCTGCTTGTCGAGTTTGCCGGCGCTCACGTACGGCAGGGCGGCGTCGGGATAGACGTAGGTGGCGCCGTCCAGGACAGCGCGGTGGAAGCCGGTGGTGGCTCCGCTCGCGGCCTGGAAGGAGCGCACGACGGTGCCGTCGGCGGCGGTCCCGATGGTGACCTTGTCACCCGTGATCAGGGTGACGGTGTGCGTGCCGGCATCGCCGGGGGTTTGGTGTCCGGCGTCGTTGTGCGACACCTCACCGGCGGAGTACGCGGACACAGCGGCAGTCGCCGGTATGACGCCGAGTGTTAGCGCGGCCGCCACGGCGAGGGCGATCGGCCCGGGCCGGGGGATGGGAACCTTGGGCAAGGAAGACTCCTGAGACGCGGCGAAGAGCGAAAGATCACTGGATCCTCCGGCCTCCCCCGCCGTCGTTCAAGGGGTCGCGCATGTCGCTCTTGTGCCATGGCACAGTTACGCCGCGAGCACACGGGGTCGTCGGCCACCGCGCGTCCGGGGGGACGGCGGCGGACCGCCCCATGAATTCGGCGTGTGGGGGACGGAGCAACGGGCCTGTGGGGCATCCCGGTCGACGGCTTGGCGCATGCCCTCCGCCGGGGCGGACGCCAGGTGCGGCGGGCCCGCGCTCTCACGTCATCGATGGGTGATGGGCCTTCGGGCCTTGACCCCGAATCCTGAACACGTCTTATGCGGCTTCGGTGAGCGTAGTTGATGTTGTGTGGAAGGTGTTTTCGTAGGCGATCGGACTGCGTTGTCCGAGCCGGGAATGTCGGCGGCGGGTGGTGTAGCGGTGGAGCCAGCGGAATGCCGCGAGGCGGGCCTCACGCTCGGTTGACCAGCCCGTTCGGCCCTGGAGCGTCTCTCTTTTGAAGCTCGCGTTGAAACTCTCGGCGGCGGCGTTGTCCGCTGAGCTGCCGACGGCGTTCATGGACTGCCGGACACCGGCCTGAGCGCAGGCGGCGGCGAATGCCCGGCTCGTGTATTGCGGCCCGTGGTCCGTGTGCATGATTGCGCCGTTCAGGCTGCCGCGGGTCCGGATCGCGGCGGCCAGGGCGTCGGTGACCAGCTCGGTTCGCATGTGGTCGGCGACGGCCCAGCCGACCAGACGGTGTGAGCACAGGTCGATCACGGTCGCGAGATAACAGAACTTCCCGCTGCCGATGCTCAAGTAGGTGATGTCACCGACGTACTTGGTGTTCGGCGCCGTCGCCGTGAAGTCGCGGCCGATCAGGTCGGGGGCCTTGGCCGCGGACGGGGCCGGGGCCGTCGTGCGGTGCCTGCGGCGCAGGCGCACTCCGGTGAGCCCGATGGTCCGCATGACGCGGGCGACGCGTTTGTGGTTCACCGCCCGGCCATCGTCGCGGAGTTCGGCGGTGATCCGCGGAACGCCGTAGGTGCCGTCTGAGTCCCGGTGCACTTGACGTATCCGGGCCGCGAGTTGGGCGTCCGCAGCCTGGCGGGCGGCCCCCTTGGGTGCGGCGCGGCGCCAGTAGTAGAAGCTGGAACGGGCGATCCCGAGGATGGCGCACAGCCGCTTCACGCCGTGACGGCGCTGGTGATCGGCAACGAACTGGAAGCGGGTCACCAGCGCGTCTCCCCGGCGAAATACCGGGCCGCCTTGCGGAGGATGTCGCGTTCTTCCTCCAGCTCGCGGATCCGTCTTCGCGCGGTGGCGAGTTCGGCCTCCACCGGGTTTTGGGCCGGAGCCGGCGCGACCGGAGGCGTCGAGTGAGAGCCCTGGCGCCGTCCGCCGTCGGCCCGGATCCAGTTCCGCAGGGTCTCGGTATTGACCCCGAGGTCCTCGGCGACCGACTTGATCGTCGCTCCCGGCCTCGATCGGTACAGCGCGACCGCGTCCGCCTTGAACTCCGGAGGATAGTGCTTCATTGCCATCTGTGCAGGACTCCTGACCACCCGGACCATCAAGATCCAAGTGTCTCCGGTGTCCAAAATCCGGGGTCAAGGCCCCTCGTCGAGGACCCCCGATGACCTGACCGACGAGGACGTCAACGCCACTACAGGGAGTTCGTCATCAGCAAAGTCGAGAACGAGCCGCCGGCAGTCACCCGTACTGCCCCATCCCAGGGTTTCCGAACATGATCGGGCACTCCGAGGAGAAGAAGTGCCATGACGGCTGATAGCCGCCGAACCTGCGTCGGGAAGGAAGAGACATGCGCCTGGACCTCACGGGACGGACCGCGTTGGTGACGGGATCCACCCAAGGCATCGGAGCCGCGATCGCGGCCGGACTCGCGCGGGCCGGTGCCCGGGTTGGAGTCAATGGACGCGACCGGGGCAGGGTCGAGGAGTCCATCAAACAGCTCAAAGCCGACGTGCCGGATGGCGACTTCCTTCCGGTCACCGCCGATGTCGCGTCCGAGGAGGGCGCCGTCGCCGCCCGGGAAGCCCTGCCGGACGTCGACATCCTCATCAACAATCTCGGCATCTTCGGCGCCAAGGACCCGTTGGAGATCACGGACGACGAATGGCGTCGCTATTTCGAAGTGAACGTGCTGGCCGCCGTCCGTCTCACCCGTACCTACCTGCCGCAGATGATCCAACGGGGGTGGGGCCGCGTCCAATACATCGCGAGTGACTCTGCAGTGGTGATCCCCGCCGAGATGATCCACTACGGCATGTCGAAGACCGCCCTGCTCGCGGTCAGTCGTGGCTTTGCCAAGCATGCCTCAGGGACCCGCGTCACCGTGAACTCCGTCATCGCCGGCCCTACCCACACCGCTGGTGTGGAGGATTTCGTGTACCAACTCGTCGACCGTGACCTTCCTTGGGACGAGGCACAACGAGCCTTCATGCGAGAGCACCGCCCGCAGTCGCTGTTGCAGCGTTTGATCGAACCCGAGGAAATCGCCAACATGGTCGTTTACCTGAGCTCCGACCTGGCGTCCGCCACCACAGGCGGCGCACTGCGGGTCGATGGAGGGTACGTCGATTCCATCCTCCCCTAGGGATGGCCCGAACCCCATCACCCATGTCCGACGAGGTCGGCGCCGCTCCGTGCCTCGGCTGCGCCCCGTATCCTCACTAAGGAGTCCGTCCCCCTCCGGGCCCGGGCTGATGCAGTCCGGGCCAGTCTGGTCGAGGCTCTGTACTCGCCCCGCTGGTCCTAGCCATCGAAGCGGTATGCCCACACCTGCCCGAGGCACTCATCCCGTGAGGCGACCGATGAGGCCGAGCCAGAGGGGGCTTCGGGCGGCTTGCCCTGCTCGGTGGCCACGCGCTCGTTCAGCTTGATTCTTGAACCCCGGGCGTTTACGTCTGGGAGGAATCGCGTCCTTGGCGGGGCGGCGGAGCCGCTGATGGCTCACCCAGGACGCTTCTGGTTCTCGATGTACTCCTAGATGACCGTAAGGGGTGCACCGCCTGCGGAGGCGGCGAAGTAGGACGGGGACCAGAAATGGTCGCCCCACAGGTAGCGGCGGATGTGGTCGGGGAACTCCTGGCGCAAGCGGCGCGCGGAGACGCCTTTGAGCGAGCCGACCAGCCGGGACAGAGCGATCTTGGGCGGGCAGTGGACCAGCAGGTGCACATGGTCCTTCTCGCCGTTGAACTCGTGCAGCTCAGCGCCGAAGTCCGCGCACACGTCCCGCATGATCTCCTCGCAGCGGGTACCAAGTGCGCGTGCAGGGAGCAGACGACCCTGCGCGCGTGCAACGAGGCCGCCACCTGGGTGAGCGAGACCGCCTTCGCGCGCGGGGAGTTCAAGAACTTCGCCCTGCGCAAGCAGGTCTACGGCGAGGTCAAGTCCCGCTGGGGCCTGGGCGCGCAGGCTGCCCAGCACGTCATCAAGAAGACGTGCGACGCGTACGCCACGCTGAAGGCGAACCTGCGGGCCGGAAATCTGGGCCGCTCCGGCTCGCGCCGCTACCGCCGGGCCGCCGAGAAGCCGATCGCCTTCCGCCCGCAGGGCGCGCAGCCCTACGACGACCGCATGCTGTCCTGGCAGATCCCGGACCGGACGGTGTCCATCTGGACCACCAGCGGCCGGGTCAAGAACGTGGCCTTCACCGCCTCGCCGGAGCAACTGGCCACGCTGGCGCTGTACCGCAGGGGCGAGTCGGACCTGCTGGAGCGGGACGGCATGTGGTTTTTGAACGCCACCTGCGAGGTCCCTGAAGCGCCGCTCAACACCGCTCCGGTGGACTTCCTCGGGATCGACCTGGGGATCGTGAACATCGCCACCACCTCGGACGGCGAGATCATGGCCGGACGCGAGCTGAACCGCACCCGCCCGCGCGAGCGCAGCCTGCGGGCCAAGCTGCAGAAGAAGAACACCCCGTCCGCCAAGCGGCGCCTGAAGAAGCGGCGGCGCAAGGAGGCGCGGCGGGCGAGGGACATCAACCACAAGATCGCGAAGCATGTGGTGGCCGAGGCTGGGGGTACCTCCCACGCCCTTAAGGCAGTGGGGGAGGGCCACCCACTCCTCCCGCACCTGCGCCGAATGCGGGCACATCGACAGAGCGAACCGGGTCTCACAGGCCTGGTTCGCGTGCCGGAACTGCGGATTCGTTGATCACGCAGACCGCAACGGCTCCCGCAACATCCGCGCCCGCGCGTGGGAGTTGTGGCGACGCGGGGCCCCGTCAACGGCCCCCGCCCCACCCCGGAAACCGGGAACAGGGCTGGACGCAAACGCAGCTTCACACCCAGTGATGCCCGTTGTGCAAGCCCGTCGCTCTAGCGACGGGTAGTTGACCCCTGTCCAGACTGCGCAGGACAGGTTGAGCAGCTCGTACTCAAACACTCCGACCGCCACCTGCACCAGCACATCGACGACGACGGCGAGGGCGAGGGCGAGGGCGACCAGGTCATACAGCGCCAGACCGTCACCGAGCGGAGCGTCCAAAGACAGCACCCCCGCTCCGTGTACCGGCCGTTGGTGCCCCTGTGGTGGTGGGGTACCTGGCACAGCCGGGGCCCGTCTTCCGAACCGTTGGGGCGGCACGGTCACTGGAAGGCCGACGTCACGAGGTCCTGCTGTTCGCCGGCATGCCGACGGGCAGAACCCACGGCGGGGGCCGGCGCCTGCGGGCGGCTGACGCATGCGACGAGACGGCCCGCCAGCCGGTGCATATGGGGCCCCACGAAGGACCATGCGCCTTGGTTCTCCGGCTCTTCCTGCACCCATCGCACCTCGGACCCGGCGGGGAAACGAGCGAGTTCCGCGCCTAGATCCTCCGTGGGGAACGGGTAGAGACGCTCAAGGCGGACGATCGCGGTGTCCGACAGACCGGCGCTTCGCCGATGGGCATCCAGGTCGTAGAAGACCTTGCCCGAGCACACCAGCACGCGCCTGATCCGGGCGGTGTCGGCCGTCGCATCCGGTATGACCGCACGGAACGCGCCCATCGTGAACTCCGTCAGTCCCGAGGTAGCCACCTTCGACCGCAGCATCGACTTCGGCGTGAAGACGACCAGTGGCCTTCTGCGCGCGTCGAGCGCCTGCTGCCTGAGCAGATGGAAGTAGTTGCCCGGCAGGGAAGGCATGGCGACGGTCATGTTCCCCTGCGCGCAGAGCTGGAGGAACCGCTCGATCCTCCCGGAGGAGTGGTCGGGCCCCTGCCCTTCCAGGCCGTGCGGCAGCAACAGCGTCACCGCGGAGCGTTGGCCCCATTTCTCTTCAGATGACGCGATGTACTCGTCGATCACGGTCTGCGCTCCGTTGGCGAAGTCGCCGAACTGGGCCTCCCACAGCACCAGAGCGTCGGGCCGCGCCACTGAGTAGCCGTACTCGAAGGCCAGCGCGCCCAGTTCGGACAACATCGAGTCGTAGGGTGCGAAGTCGGCGGCCCGCGGGCCGAGGGAGCTCAGTGGCGTGTGCTCCGCGCCGGTGCGCCGGTCGGTGAGCACGGCGTGCCGTTGGCCGAACGTGCCACGGCGGGAGTCCTGCCCGGCCAGCCGCACCGCAACCCCGTCCAGCAACAGGGAGCCGATGGCCAGTGTTTCCGCGGTGGCCCAGTCGATCGTTCCCGCATCCAGCATCGTGGTCCGCCTCTGGAGCTGCGGAAGAACGCGCGCGTGCACGGTGAAACCTCCCGGCACAGCGGTCTGGGAAGCGATCACCTTCCGGACGGCGGCCTCCGTGATCGCCGTCGTCGCCTGGGAGGCGGCCGCACGCTGAGCGTTCACGGGGTTCGTGGCGTTCACGTGGTTCACGGGCTTGAGGGAGGGGGGCACCGGACGCGCCCGAGTCTGGGTGAAGGCCCGCTCGAGGTGACTCTGATAGTCCCGCAGGGCGCCTTCCACCTGCCGCTCGGTGATGTCACCCCGTCGGACAAGCGCCTCGGCGTACAGCTTGCGCACCGAAGCCCTGGCGTCGATGCGGTCGTACATCGCCGGCTGCGTGATGGAGGGATCATCGACCTCGCTGTGCCCGTGGCGCCGATAGCAGATCAGATCGACGACGACGTCCTTGTGGAACGCCTGACGATAGTCGAAGGCCAGGCGCGCGACCCGGACCACAGCCTCGGGGTCGTCTGCGTTGACGTGGAAGATGGGGGCCTGGACCGTCCGTGCCACGTCGGTGGCGTATGCGCTCGAACGGCCGTTGGCGGGCGAGGTGGTGAAGCCGAGCTGGTTGTTGATGACGATGTGGACCGTCCCGCCGGTGCGGTAGCCGGGCAGCTGGGACATGTTCAGCGTCTCGAAGACCACACCCTGACCGGCGAACGCGGCATCGCCGTGGACGGCGATCGGCAGGACAGGGAAGGCTTCGCCACCGTCTGCGACCCTGTCCTGCTTGGCGCGCACCACCCCCTGGGCCACCGGCCCCACGAGCTCCAGATGCGAGGGGTTCGCCACCACGCAGACGGCCATCGTGCCGCCGTCCAACGTACGGTAGGTCCCTTCCGCACCGAGGTGGTACTTCACATCGCCGGATCCCTGGACCGACCGGATGTCCCCCGCATCCTCGAACTCATGGAAGATCTCCGCGTAGGACTTGCCGATGATGTTGGCCAGCACATTGAGCCGACCCCGGTGTGCCATACCGATGACGGCTTCCCTCACCCCGTGCCCGATGGAGCGGAGCAGCAGAGCGTCGAGCAGCACGATCGCCGACTCGCCGCCTTCGAGCGAATACCGTTTCTGTCCCACGTACTTGGTCTGCAGGAACGTCTCGAAAGCCTCTGCCGCACCCAACCGGTAGAGAATCTGCAATTGTTCGGCGACGTCCGGCGGAGGCTGAGGCGATTCGATCCGCTGCTGGATCCAGCGGCGTTCCTGGGAGCTCTGGATGTGCATGTACTCGGTGCCGACCGTACGGCAGTAGGACTCCTGCAGCGCATTCAGCACATCGCGAAGCGTCATGGTGGCCTGCCCCAAGAACCCGTCGACGACGAACTCTCTTTGCAGGTCATCGTCCCGGAGCCCGAATGCCGTGAGGTCGAGTTCCGGATGTGCGGTCACCCGTTCTGCCGTGAGCGGGTCGGTATCGGCCACCAGATGTCCGCGGACTCGATACGCCTCGATGAGCGCGGCAACGCGGACCGCTTTGACGGCCGCGTCGTCCGTGCTCTCCTGCGCGGTCGTCGTGCCGTTGCGCGTCTCTCGGCGGGGCGCCGGGATCGGGGAGGCGAACAACTCCCTCCAGGTCCGGTCGACCGAGTCGGGGTCGTGCAGGTATCGCTCGTACTGTTCGTCCACGAGCCATTCGTTGATGCCGAATTCCAGCCCGTGGAGTGCCGGCTGTCCGGCGCGTGATTGCGATGCCACTGGGTGGATCGCCTTCTTTCCTCATTCGGAATGACCGATGACGGACACGGCCGGACCGCCCGGTCGTCATTCATCGTGCCCGTGGGCTTCGCTTCCGCCGGGTATCCGTCGTGGGGGCGAAACCGTCCGACCGTGTCGCACCATCGACGCTATGGCATTGCGGGAGCCGAGCAAGACACCCAGGAATGCCATAACGCCGTCACATCAGGACATCGCAGCAGTGAGGCGGCCCTCGCGTGGAATGCTTCCACGCACAGCCGAAGCCTGATCACCGGCTGCCTCGCGCCCTGCGGTGAACAGCGGTTGCGGCACGCTCCGTCGTCGCACGGCAATCCCCTCCCCCGCGCCCCATGCGCCCGAGACCGAACAGTCGTCCAGGTCATGAGACCCGTACCAGGCGCATACAGCGCCCACACGGCTGACGTCACACATGGACAGGCAGGACAACAGACATGACGGCGAACGACTACCTCGACTGCTTCCAACCCGAACTCGTCGTCATCCCGTGCGGCAGCCGCAAACTGGGCCGGCGCGCACGAGCGGCAGACCTGTATGTCGGCTCCTATCACCGTGCGTGCCGCAGGGCGGCTGATGCGCTGCGGCCCGACCGGCTGCTCATACTCTCCGCGCGCTACGGCCTGCTCGACCTCGACGACGTCATCGACCCGTACGACACACCCCATGGCGCTGCCGACGCCATCACAGCCCAAGCCCTACTGAAGCAGGCCACAGTGCGCGACATCGTGCTCCTCGACCCCGTTGTGGCTCTCGGCGGCGCACGGCATGCCGGCCTCGTCCGCACCACCTGGCCACACGCCCGCACACCACTGGCCGGGACACGCGGCATGGGTGAGCAAATGGCCCGGCTCGCCGTGCTGCGCAAGGCACACGACCAGCAGTTGATGTGACACCGTGTGCCGCTGCGGGAAGGGGGCCGGCGCGTAGCCCCGCTGCCCTGCGCACGTGCGCAGGGCAGGGCAGGGCAGTGACGGCCTCCCGGTGGCCATGGTGCCTCCTGTCGGCGAGCAGGTCCGCGGCGCGGACGGACGACCTCGTCCCCCCGCTGCGCCCATGATCACGCGAAAACCACGGCGGGCCCGCTCCGAACGCGCGGAGCGGGCCCGTCAGTGACAGAGCCGTTCATCCCTCGTCGTGTGCCAGCGTCAGATCAAAGGCGTCCTGGCCGGCCGCATCCAGGGTGAGGGATGCTGACCGGGCCGGGTAGCCCGCCGCGACGACGGTGTACTGGTCGGCTTCGAGACCGGTGAAGACGTACGAGCCGTCCTCGGCGGTGAGCGCGATGCCGACGACGTCGCCCGCCGGGTCCAGGAGCGTGACGCGGGCCTCGGAAACCGGGCGGCCGTCCGTGGTGCTGCTGCGGACGGTACCCCTGAGCACGGGCGCCATGCCGCGGCGCGCGTCAGGCTCGGCCGGCCGACGGCGCGCGTGCTCAATGACGGGTCGGCGGCGCATGTGTCCGGCGGCGTAGCGCAAAGAGCGGCTCGCCACCACCATCCAGGCAATGACCACCAGCACGTAGAGCACGGCAGCCGCCCATATGAACAGCTGCGATCCGGTCCGCGCCGCGAGAGCGCTCGTGGCCGTCACACAGGCGCCCACCGGGAAGATGAAAGACCACCACGTGGGTGCGAAGGGCAGCCCGCCCCGGACCGTCCGTGCGGTCAGCCCCGCCGCGAGCGCCAGCCACAACATGGCGAAGCCCCACACCGACACTCCCCCCAGCAACGCGGCGACCGCGGCGCCTCGCGCGTAGGGCGCGGGCAACGCGCTCGGCGCCACCGCGGCCAGCGCGCCGAGCGCCGTCACCGACTGGCCCAACGCCCCGAGGCCGATCCACACCGTGGGCACCACTGTCGCGGCGGGTACGTCGTGGTGCACCAGGCGCCCGTAGATCATGGCCAGCACCAGCAGCGCCGCGACGAAGCCGAGCCCCAGCATCGCGTAACACCCCAGCAGCAGGGCGAGCCGCAGTTGCCCGGCCGGTGCGTGGGGCACCAGCAGCGCGCCCGTCGCGGCGGAGACCATCGGCGGCACCACCGGCATCAGCCAGCCGCCGAACGCCGCGTCCGGCGCGAAGCGGTGCCGGGTGACCATCAGATACGGCACCGTGCACGCTGTGACGAGACCGAGCACGGTACCGAGTGACCAGAGCGCCCAGTCCAGACGCAGCGCTGCCTCGAGCCCGATCAGCCGCCGACCCAACACCAGCGCGCCGGCACCCACCGTGAGCAGCGCCACCGGCGGCGCGCCGAAGAACTGGGCCGCCACGGGATCAGCCGCGTGTACCCGCAGCGCCCGCTGCCTGAGGTAACCGACGGCCAGCAGGATCAGCAGCAGCGCGGCGCCCAGCCAGACCACCGTGGCGAAAGTCCGCAGCCCGGGAATGCTCCGGGGCAGCGTGACCGCCGCGTTGGCGACGATGCCCGTGCCCATGACCGCCGCGAACCAGCTGGGGCCGAATACCGCACGCGTGGTTGTTTCTGCGGCAGGCGGCAAAGGACGGGCGGACGAGGAGGAATTCATGACCCAAACGTATGGCGGGGCTGGGGCGGCACCGCCGGTCATGTCCAGATGTGAGGGGCTTGGAGCACATATCGAGCGACGGCCACGGTGCGACAGTCCCGCAGGGCCGACCCAGCCGGCCGCGACCGTGTACCGGCCGGGGGGACGGCACCCCCACCGGCCTGCTGCCGACCATGATTCCCGAGACCACGAGTTGCCCGTGAAGACCACCCTCACCTGACAGTTCGTCATTGTTCAGCGACTGCCGCATTGATGGCTCACCGTGTAGGTCATGTTCTGGTGCTGCGACGCTTTTGGCGGCGGCGAAGGCGGGCAGCGCGGCGGCCGCCGATCGGAGCCTGTTGCGTAGACGGGCGGCGGTTCTTCGAACCCGGCTACCGGGCGCCGTCCGTCCCGGGGCCCTCGGAAGTCTCCGGAGCACCCGGCCTCTTCCTTGGGGGCAGCGGCCTACTGCGGGGCCTGGCGGCACGCCTCGGTTGCGACGGCGCCCGCCACCCCGGCCCGGGCCAGATCGCCGACACAGCCGCTCTGGTCGCCCACCAGGCCGACGTAACACGCCATCCGGACGGCGTCCGTGACGTCGGTGCCCTGGTCCCGGACTTGGTTCTCGCAGGCCGCGATGTCCGCGTGGGCGGCTGGTGCGGCGATGACGGTGCCGCCTAGGGCGAGGGCCAGGCCCGCGAGAACACTGGGAATACAAGCCGAACGACGCATGAGGATGCACCTGCTCTCTGGGTCGGATCACGCGGTCCTGGGCGCGCCGGACCGCGGGCGGGGGCGGCGGCGAGCGAACCCGAGAGACGGAATCCCCCGGGGATCGAGCACCACAGGGGTCGAGCAGGCGGTGTGCCGTGCCTGTCGTGCGGGTGGTGTGCGCTTCCTCCGAGACCCGATCGGCCCGGTATCGGCCACCCTCGCTCATACGACGCTAGAGCACTCCGTACGCGCCCGCACTCCCGGAACGACGGATCCCGGCGCCCGTTCGCCGACGCCGACGTCATTCCCCAGGGGCTGCGGCCAGGTGATTCCCCAGGCACTGGCCTGACTCGCGGCCGACCGGCCAGGTCGCGGGAGAGGGTGGAAGGCCCGTGCCGGGGATGCGGCTGATGATCCGCAGTGCCTCAGGCAGGGGGACGGTGTCCTCGTCGGGATCACCATCGCTGTCGAACCGCGTCATCACCATGCGCTTGGTGTAGCTGACGGCGGCCACTGCCGGCGCCGCGCCGTCGATGACGAACCAGGTCGCGACCGGGCGCACGCCCCTCTCGCCAGGGAAGGCAAGAGCCCTGGCCGGTGGCTTGTCAGCCGGGCTCTTCGGCTGTTCGCCGGGGCGGCAGCCCGGGCCCTTCATGACGACCTGACAACCGGCCGACGTGCGGCGGGCGCGTCCCCGTCTCGGCCCGTGCGCGGGCGGCACCGGCGGCCTCCTCCCCGCCATTTCCTTCCCGCGCCCTCCGATGTCACAGAACGGCGGGGCTGTCTCGTCTCAGATCGTCGAAGACAGACTCCGAAAGCAGGAAGGTGATGGTCATGCGGGTGTTCGTGGCAGGCGGGAGTGGAGTCCTGGGGCGACGGCTGGTGCCGCAGCTCGTGGCTCGTGGCCACCGGGTGACGGCCACGACGACGAGCACGGCCAAGCTCGGCTTCGTGGAGCAACTGGGCGCGGACGGCGTCGTGATGGACGGACTGGACCCGATGTCCGTCGGCGAAGCGGTGGCAGCCGCCCGCCCGGACGTGATCGTGCACCAGATGACCGGGATCAGCATGGCTCACGCCGGCAAGCCCGACCTGAAGCACTTCGACCGCTGGTCCCTGCCCACCATCAGGCTGCGCACCGAGGGAACCGATCACCTGCTGGCCGCCGCCGAGGCGACCGGCGTGCCGCACTTCGTCGCGCAGGGCTACGCCAACTGGAACGGGATCCGCGAGGGCGGCTGGGTGAAGACCGAGGAGGACCCGCTGGACCTGCACGAGAAAACGCCCGCGCGCCCGGCGATGGCAGCGCTGCGCCACGTCGAGGATGCCGTCATCAGCGCCGGCGGCGCGGTGATGCGATACGGCGCGTTCTACGGACCCGGCGCCACCGACGACCAGGTCGTACTCGTGCGCAAGCGGCAGTTCCCGCTGGTCGGCAACGGCACCGGCTATGCCTCCTGGATCCATCTCGACGACGCGGCGAGCGCCACCGTCCTGGCCGTCGAGCAGAAAGCGAGGGGCGTGTTCAACATCGTCGATGACGACCCGGCCCCGGCCGTCGAGTGGCTGCCCCATCTCGCGGCGTGCGCGGGGGCGAAGCGGCCGGTACGCATCCCCCGTGGCTGGCCCGGCTGCTGGCCGGACAGGTGGTGGTGACGATGATGACCGAGGGGCGCGGCTTCTCCAACGCGAAGGCCAAGCGGGAGCTCGGCTGGGAGCCGCGCTATCCGTCGTGGCGGCAGGGCTTCGAGGAGGGGCTGGTGTGACCCGGACCGAGGAGTTCGAACAGCTGCGGCCACTGCTGTTTTCGATCGCCTACCGGATCCTGGGCAGCGTGAGCGAGGCCGAGGACGCGGTCCAGGAGACCTGGCTGCGCTACGAGCTCTCCGCGACCCGGCCCACGTCGACCAAGGCGTTCCTCTCGGCCGTGGTCACCCGGATCTCGATCGACGTGCTGCGCTCGGCCCGCCTGCGGCGGGAGGAGTACGTCGGGCCGTGGTTCCCCGAGCCACTGCTCACCGACCCCTACGAGGACCCGGAGCACTCGGCGGAACTGGCCGACACGTTGTCGATGGCATCCCTGTTGCTGCTGGAACGGCTCAGCCCGCTGGAACGCGCGGTGTTCGTCCTGCGGGAGGTGTTCGCCTTCGGCTTCCCGGACATCGCCTCGGCGGTGGGCAGGTCGGAGGCGGCGTGCCGCCAGCTCGCGGTGCGGGCACGCCGCCACATGGACGCGGGTCGGCCTCGGTTCGAGGCCGACCGGAAGGAGCGCGAGAAGCTCGCCGAGCGGTTCTTCGACGCCTTGCGGGAGGGGAACATCGACGGGCTGCGGGAACTCCTCGCCAGCGACGTGTCGCTGGTCGGGGACGGCGGCGGCAAGGCCCCGCAGTGGGCCACGGGCTTCTTCGGCGCCGACCATGTGTCCCAGGTGCTCGCCACCCTCCTCCCGCCGTTCATCCAGATCGGCGGCGTCGTGGAACGGCACCAGGTGAACGGCCAGCCGGGCGCGATCTTCCGCGACCCGGACGGCAATGTCCTCAACACCTGGACACTCGACATCCTCGACGGACGGATCCAGACGATCCGCACGGTGAGCAACCCCGACAAGCTCGGACACATGGGCCCCGTGGGCGACGCGTGGGCGGTCCTGCGCGAAACACAACAGGTCCGTCGGGACGCGGACTGACCTGAAGAGCTGACTGCGCTCCAGACCCGTGGTGCCGGGTGCCGCAGGCCGACCGGGAACCCGCCGTCGCGGCAGGGAACTCACCATCGCGGACATGCGCGCCCCAACCAAACACCAAGCAGCGACAGGTTCGGCGCACCAGAACCAGAACCAGAACCAAAACCAGAACAGGAGAATCGGACATGATCACGATCGGCATCATCATCGGCAGCACCCGCCCCGGCCGGAACGGCGACCAGGTGGCCCAATGGGTGCGGGATCTGGCGGTTGAACACGCAGGCGACGCCGCGGACTTCGAGCTCGTGGACCTGAAGGACTACGCGCTGCCGCTGCTCGACGAGCCCGTGCCGGCGCGCACGGCACCGGGCCGGCGGCCGCACACACGGCGATGGGCCGAGCGGATCGGATCGTGCGACGCCTTCATCGTCGTCACGCCCGAGTACAACACCGCCCCGCCCGCCGCCCTGACCAATGCCATCGACTACCTCTACGCGGAGTGGGGCGGCAAGCCGGTCGGTTACGTCGGCTACGGCATCTTCGGCGCGGTCATGGCGGTGCAGAAGCTCCGTGCGCAGGCGGGCCCGTTGCGGATGGCGGACATCGGGCCTCAGGTGGCGCTTTCGCTGCGCGAGGACTTCGAAGCCTTTGCCGACTTCCGGCCGCAGGAGCTGCACGTGGCGGAGGTGCACGGGCTGGTCGACGAGCTGCTGGCGTGGGCGCAGGCGCTCGGCCCACTGCGCGCAGCTTCCCGGGCCGCTGCTTGAACGGCCGAAACCCCAACCCCAACGTCTACAACGTTGGATCCGCTGCACGAACGGTGGCGGTCCGCACCCCGGGCTGGCGCCGGAGGCGGACCGGCCCGTCGATCCGATCGTCGGGCGCGCTGCCCACCTCGACACTGGCTGCAGACCTGATCTCCATCGTCACCGACCTCCTCGACGCGGCGTCGGCGTCGGGTCTCTGCACGAGTTGCAGGACGCCACCATCCCGTAGCAGGGAGCTGGTGATGAGCGAGTACGCCACGCACCAGGAGATCGCGCTGATTACCGGGGCGAACAAGGGGATCGGCCGGGCGGCTGCCGAGCAGCTCGCTGCGCTGGGGATGACGGTCCTGATCGGTGCCAGAGACCCACGGCGTGGCGAGGATGCCGCCGCGGCGTTGCGCGCGGTCGGCGGCAACGCGCACGCGGTCGTCCTGGACGTCACCGACCAGGACGACCGCCCGGGCGGCCGCACAGCAGATCGAGGAACGCTTCGGCCACCTCGACGTGCTGACCAACAACGCCGGCATCACCGGCTCCGGACAGGTCTCCGCCGAGGACGCCCACGATCAAGTCCCAAGCTCCGTCGACCTGGACATGGTCCGGACGGTGTTCGAAACCAACGTCTTCGGGGTGATCGCGGTGACCAACGCCATGCTCCCCCTGCTGCGACGGTCACCGGAGCCACGCATCGTCAACGTCAGTAGCGCCGCCGGGTCGCTGACCGTCACGAGCGACCCGGACGGCCCGCCGGCGGCTCGGCCGACGTCGGCCGCGTACACGCCCTCCAAGGCCGCACTGAACGCACTGACCGTGCAATACGCCAATGAACTGCGCAAGAACGGCATCCTCATCAACGCCGCCGACCCCGGCTACGTCGACACGGAGATCAACAACCACAGCGGGTACGTCACGGTCGCGCAGGGCGCCGCGGTCTTGGTGCGCCTGGCCACGCTCGGCGGGGACGGGCCGACCAGTGGGTTCGTCAGCGAGGACGGCCCGGTGCCCTGGTGATGGTGACCGCCGAGCTGTCGTCTCCGCGACGAATTCACCCAACGGTCATACGAGTTGGCCGTTGCCGACGGTGACGATGCGGGCCAGGGGAAGCCGCCAGGGGAAAGCCCCGGCCGTCGCGGGCGAGACGGACCTTGGCGGTCAGGCCGCCGCAGAACCGGCCGAGCGCCTGGCCGAGCGCCGCACGTGACGGATCTACCGCGCCGACGAAGTCGTCCCGCACGTGGGCCTGTTCCCAAGAGGCGGCCCCAAGTCCCGTCCGCAGACGTCACAGCACACCGTCGATCACCTGTCGGTGGTCCCGACACGGCCTCCCGCCGATCAACACCCGGCAACAGCAGCCCTGTCCGCTCCCATGCCACATCCGTCAACTCTCCACGGCGTACAACAAGTTCAATGATCGGACAGGCCCTGGGCGGTGGTTCCGTAGGCAGCCATGAACATGTCCAGCAGTCCGTCGATCGCGGCCTCGTCAATGGGACGGGTCGACAGCAGGCTGCGGTAGTAAAGAGTGCCGCACAGCACCTCGGCGGCGAATTCCAGGTTCGCTGCTGCGGTCAACTCACCGGTGTGCTGGGCGCGGGTGATCCGATCGAGGGTGCTCTGCTCGACGGTGGCCAGGAATCGTTCGTGCAGGGTCGCCCGCAGCGTGGAATCAGCCTGCGCTTCCGCGATGACTGCGCGGTAGATGGGGCCGATCGGCGGGCTGGAGAGGGCGAAACCCGAACGTAGGAACTGTTCGCGCAGATCCCTTCGGACGTCCCCGGTGTCGCGGTAGTCCAGGTCCCTGGTCCACACGCGACTGAGCGCGTCGAGCAGCAGAGCCGCCTTGGACGGCCAGCGCCGGTAGATCGTGTGTTTTCCGACCCCGGCCCGTCGGCCGACCGCCTCGATGCTCAGGCCCGCATACCCGACCTCCGCAGCCAGATCGAGGGTCACCCGCAGCAGCTCTTCGGTGCGCGCGGCACCTCGGCGGCGTGGCGTGGCGGGCGTGTCGCTCATACCCACACTCTATCGGCACGCGGCGTGCCGTTGACAATGCCGAGGGCTGCGCGCAGCATTCAGTATCGATCGGCACGGTGCGTGCCGATGCTGGAGTGACGGCGTGTCGCCACAGACGCCCAGAATCCCGCCGGATCAGATCAACACCCGCCACATCGGATCGACGAAGGAAGATCTGCCATGACCAGCACTGACAGCAGCACGCACGAGGGATTCACAGCCGAGGAACGGGCCGCGATGAAGGACCACGCCCGAGAGCTGAAGACAGCAGCGCGCCGCGGCTCGCGCGCGGACAAGGCCGCGGAGGCGGAGCGGGACGTGCTCGCGAAGATCGCCGAGATGCAGGACTCGGACCGGATCATGGCCGAACGCGTCCATGCCGTCATCACAGCCGGCGCCCCGGTCCTCGCGCCGAAGCTCTGGTACGGCATGCCCGCCTACGCGCTGGACGGCAAGGTCGTCTGCTTCTTCCAGAGCGCGGCGAAATTCAAGGCGCGCTACGCGACGCTCGGGTTCAGCGACCAGGCGAAGCTGGACGAGGGCACGATGTGGGCGGCCGGTTTCGCCCTGACCGAGGTGACGCCCGAGGTGGAGGCTCGGATCAATGCGCTCGTGAAGCAGGCGGTGAGCTGAGCCCCGCCCGGGGCTTGCGGCCTTTTCGCGCGCTCGGCGGCCTGGCGCTACTGATACGACATCTGCTGCGCCTCCTCACCGACGGCGTCAAGGCACCAGGCTGAGCACAGCAGGCGCCGAGTTCCACCCACTGGTTCGGCCGTGTCTGGCAAGGAGCGCCGTCCGCCCGGAGGACACCGGGCGGGATTTGGGCGTCATTTGTCAGACACGGCCTATCCCTTCGTTCCGGTCGGCAGCACGGCACGGGCGATGCCGGTGAGATTGCCCTGCAGGATGAGGATCTCGCTCTGGTTCGATCCGTTGAGGTCGGCCGCGTAGACGTTCCCGGCGAGGTCGGTCACGTACATGCGGCCGTCGTCCGGATCGAGGGCGAGGCCGATGCCTTCCATGAGGTGGGTCAGCAGGATCTCGGGGGTCCGCTGCCCTTCCGGCGCGTCCACCGGCGAGCGGTTCACACTGTTGCCCCGCGGCGGGTCGCCGCGATCCGTCCAGTACAGCATGCGCCGCGTGAGGTCGAGCTCCAGGTCGATCGGCTCGGGCAGCCCGTCGAACAGCACCTCGATGTCGCCGCGTTCGGCCGCACTTTCCCCAGCGGGCAGGTCGATTCCGGCGCGCAGGATCTTCCCGAGTCCCGCGTCGCTCGGGCCCTTCTGTGTCCAGTAGAGGTGTCCGCCGACCGGGTCGACGGCAACTCCCACGCACCACTTGGTCTCGTCGCGGCGGTCGTCGTCTCCCTGTCCCGTCTGCACGAGGGTCTCGACGTTGTGCCCGTCGAGGTCGCAGCGCATGACGCGCATGCCTTCGCGATCACCCCAGTACAGCTTCCGGCCGGATGCCTCGAAGTGGAGTTGCTTCGGCGTATGCGTGCCACCGCTCGGGACGATCGTCGTCCGGTTGCCTCCGTCCAGGTCCACGCGTTCGATCGAGCCGTCGTTCTCCGGCGGACGGCCCATGTTCGTCCAGTAGATGTGCCCGGCCTGGACATCGACGGCGACCCCGTCGGGGATCCTGCACCCGGTGACGATGACCTTCTTGTCGGAGCCATCGGGGTTCACGGAGAACAGGCGACCGCCGCTGCTGGCCTCGAGCACGAACAGTCTTTCCTGGGGCCGCGTCACGATTCCTCCTTCGCCGGGCGACCGGCTGCGGCGCTCCGCGGGCCGAGCGGGTCGTGCTCGGCCCGCACGGCCAGCAGGGCGGACAGCATCGCGTCGCGCCGGGCGGCCAGCTCATCGACCGAGTCGCCGTGCGCCTCCTGCAGGACGCCGCCCACGATTTTCTCCTGGAGCTCGGGCGTGAACTCGGGGGTGCCCAGGTCCTGCCAGGACGCCACCATCCGCGGCATAAGAGTGTCCATGAAGTGCTGAATGCCGCCCTCTCCCCCGCCGAGATGCCACAGCAGATGGGGACCCATGACGCCCCATCTGAGCCCCGGCCCCCAGGACACCGCGTCGTCGGAGTCCGCCACGTCGAGCACTCCCTCTTGGACCAGGTACACGACCTCTCGGTACAGCGCGGCCTGGATACGGTTGGCGACGTGCCCGGGAAGCTCCTTCTTGAGGTGAATCGGTTTCTTGCCGATCGCGGCGTAGAACGACATGACGTCCCGGATCGTCTCCGGGGCGGTCTTCGTCCCGCCCACGACCTCGACCAGCGGGACGACGTGCGGCGGGTTGAAGGGATGACCGATGACGGTCCGCTCCGGGCGCCGGCATTCGGCCTGGATGACGCTCATCGTGATGCCCGAGGAACTCGACGCGATGATCGCGTCGGGCGGCGTGGCGTCGTCGATGTCGGCGAACAGCTTGACCTTGAGTTCCGGACGCTCCGGCGCGTTCTCCTGTACGAAATCGGCGTCCGCGACGGCCTGACGCATGTCCGTGGTGAAGCTCAGGCGATCGGGCGACGCCTCGGGCGCGAGTCCGATCGAAGCAGCCGTGTCCCATGCCGCCTCCACATAAGACCGCAGGGCCGCCTCCGCGGTGGGGCCGGGGTCCGTCGCCGTCACGTCGAAGCCTCGGACGAGATAGTGCGTCGCCCAACTCGCACCGATCGTGCCGGTACCGACGATCGCTACGCGGTGGACGGGCTTGTGTGCGTTCATGACTGGTTCACTGCTCCTGAAAGTCGGACACGGGCTGCGGGGGAATGGCGGCAGAGGTGGCCGGCATCAGCGGCCGCGCCGGGTGGGGGCACATTTCTCGGCGAACGCCCGTACGCCTACCCCCGCGTCCTGTCCGGCGGCCGGCCCGCTCGTGAGCTCGTCCTGGTGTCTGAACACGTCGCTCTCCTTCGGGCCCTGCGTTGCGCGCAGGACCTCCTTGGCGGCTGCCTTCGGCGGCGTTCAGCGGCTCGCCCGTGAGCAGTACGAGCGGCGACGTGGTACCGAAGTAGGTGCGGTGATGGCGGTGGTCAGCACGCTGTCGCGGCGCTCGTGGAGCACTACGCCCGACGCGTCGGGCGTAGTGCTCATCGCGCCCCCTCCGCTTCCGCCGGGCCGGGAATCGCTCCCTCGGCGCGCAGCTCGGCGATCTCTGCGGGGCCGAATCCCAGCTCGGCGAGGACCTCGTCGTTGTGCTCGCCCAGGTCCGGTGCCCGCTTCGCCGGGACCTTCGCGACGCCTCGCAGGTTGACCGGGCTGTTGATGGTGTACTCCAGCCCGCTGACTCCTTCCAGCGGTACGACGATGTCGTTCGCGCGCAGTTGCGGATCCCGCGCGGTCTCCTCCGGTGTCTGAATGAGGCTGTAGGTGACGCGTTCCCGGGTGAGGGCGTCCTTCCAGTGGGCGAAGGGCCGCGAACGGAACTCGGCGTCGAGCAGCTCGGTCAGCGCGGTGGAGTTCTTGACGAAGCCCTCGATGTCCGCGAAACGGGGATCCTCGAGCAGTTCGGGGTGCCCGATGGCCCGGGTCAGGCCCGGCCAGTGCGGGGCTGAGGTGACGAGCATGAACCATTCGCCGTCGGCGGTCCGGTAGGGGTTGATCAGCGGGTTCGCCGGCGCCTTCCGGTCGTGCAACTCGAACGGCGTGCCGTCGGCGAGCGCGCCGGCCACGAGCGTTCCGGTGGCCCAGACCCCCTCTGCGAGCAGTGACGTCCCGACGCTGGCCCCTTGTCCCGTCCGCTCGCGGCGGTAGAGGGCGGTCACGATCGCCGCGTAGATCCCGATCGCCGACATGTAGTCGCCGCTGCCCCAGACCGGGGCCGTCGGCGGGGCCCCCGCGTCCCGGGTGGAGGCCAGCAGCCCGCTGCGCGCCCAGTAGGCGGTCAGGTCGAAGCCCGGCTGCCCGGCGTCGGGACCGGCGTCCCCGAAGCCCGTGATGTCGGCGTAGACGACCCGCGGGTTCCAGCCCGCGACCTCGTCGTAGCCGAGGTGCAGCTTCTCGCGTGTGCCGTGCGGGAAGTTGGTGATCACCACGTCGGCCCACTCGACGAGGCGTTTGAGGATCTTGGTGGCCGCCGGTGCCTTCAGGTCGATGACCATGCCCCGCTTGTTGCGGTTGGCGAGGTGCCAGCTGTAGTTGGCCTGTGCCCGGGGGCTGGGCGGCACGGAGCTCAGCCCCCGCTGGGGGTCGCCCTTTCCCGGTGGCTCGATCTTGATGACGTCCGCTCCGAAGTCGGAGAGCACAGTGGCCGCGGCCGGTCCCGCGATGAAGCTCGACGCGTCGAGGACCTTCAGGCCGGTGAAGACGGATTCGGTGGTCATCGTCGTCACCTCACGAAGGCGCTCAGGCCGTCGGTGACGGCGCGTCCGACGATGAGGGTCTGGATCTCCCGCGTGCCCTCGTACGAGTAGATGGCCTCGGCGTCGGCGACGAAGCGGCCGATCTTGTAGTCGAGGAGGATGCCGTTGCCTGCCAGCAGTTCCCGCGCCCACCCCACGGTCTCGCGCATCCGCACGGTGCAATAGGCCTTCGCCAGGGCGGACTGTTCATCCCGGAATACCCCGGCGTCCTGCAACTGGGCCAGGCGCGTCATCATCCCGCACGAGGCCGTGGCGTTGCCGAGCATCTTCACGAGCAGGTCCTGCACGAGCTGGAAGCCCCCGATCGGGCGCCCGAACTGCTCGCGCTCCTTCGCGTACTGCAGGGCGATCTCGTAGGCGGCGAACATCACTCCCACCGCCTGCCAGGCCACCCCGCTGCGCGTCTGGCGCAGGATCTTGGCGGTGTCCTTGAACGAGTTCGCGTTCTGCAGCCGGTTGGCCTCCGGAACACGGCAGCCGTCGAGCACGATGTCGGCGTTCTGCACGATCCGCAGCGCCATCTTGTTCTCGATCTTCGTCGCGGTGAACCCTGGGGCGTCCTTCTCCACGACGAAGCCCAGCACATGACGGGTCTCGACATCGCGGGCCCAGACGACCACCAGGTCGGCGAACGTCGCGTTTCCGATCCACCGCTTCGCGCCGTCGAGGATCCATTCGTCGCCGTCACGGCGCGCGGTCGTCTGCAGGCCACCGGCCACGTCGGAGCCGCCGTGCGGCTCGGTCAGCCCGAAGGCGCCGATCTTCTCGAAGCGGCCCATCGCCGGCAGCCACCGACGCTTCTGTTCGTCGGAGCCGCAGGTGAGGATGGTGCCCATGGCCAGACCCGTGTGCACGCCCACGAACGTGGCCACGGAAGCGTCGACATGCGCCAACTCCAGCGCGAGGAAGCCCGCGAGGAGGTTGCTCGGCTTGGACTCCGGTGAGTCCGGGTCGGCCCAGTCCATCAGACCGAGCCCCCCGAAGCCCCCGATCAGCTGGAAGGGGAACTCGGCCCGGGCCCAATGGTCGTCGACGATGGGTGCGACCTGTGTGCGCAGGAACTCGCGGACGGACTCGAGCTTCTCCCGCTCCCCGTCCGACAGCAGGTCCTCGTAGGCGTAGAAGTCGGCGGGCAGCAGCCCCTTGTCCAGGTAGGGACCGGACCGTGTCGGCAAGGTCGTTGTGCCGCTCATTGCAATCTCCCTCAAGCGCTGTGGGGCGTGGCCCGGAGATCCACGCCCGTCAGCGCTCTCCGCTCCTGGCGTCTCGGTTCTCCGGCGCGATTAAACGCGGATCCCGGGCCGGTCCCCCGGACCCGCGCCGCGCACGAGTGCCGTTGTCGCCACGGACCACTCCAGTGGCCCGTCCCCGCCCGGTGCGGGAGGTCTACCGGGTGCTGGAGGTCGTCCACACCCCGACCGGGCGCCGCATACGGGATCCAGCGCATCGAGTGCGCTGGATCCTGGTCCACTCCACCGCCGTCGGGGAGAAGGTCACGGCCCAGGCTGGGGCCATCGCCGCCAAGCGCCGCCTCACGGCCTGCCCGCGCGGAACCATCACCACCGACGAACACGACACCCCGCCCTGGCCCGGCACTCCGACCCGTAGTCCTCCAGGCGGACGTCCGACAGCTTGAGGAGCCGCCGCATCGCCTCCGGGGACCAGCTTCTCCACCACCCCATCCACAACGCCTTACAACGGCCAACACAAGGAGTGCGATTGGCTTTGGTGGTGGTGTCAAGGGAGGGGGAGGATTGAGCGTTCGGCTGGTTGACGGAGCCGCGCCCGCGATGTCAGGGCCGGGACGGACCGATCCGCGCGATCTCGTCGGGGTCGGGCACGGACAGAAGATGCTCAGCGCCGCCTTCGAGCATCTGGGCTATGTCGGCCGAGCGCGGAAGCATCGACTTCTCGTAGCTGTGTACAGCGTCGTCGATGGTGGCGGAGTGGACGAGTGCGAGCGCGAGTTCACTGGCATCGAGCATGGCGAGGTTGACACCGACGCCGAGCGGTGGCATGAGGTGTGCGGCGTCTCCCAGGAGTGTCACGCTGGGCGAGCGCTCCCATGTGTGCGGCACCGGCAGGGCGAAGAGCGGACGATCGACGTAGGGGCCGTCGTTGTCGGCGATCATCCGGAGTGTCTGCGGTGACCAGGCCGCGTACTCGCTCAACAGATGCGCGCGGATGCCCTCGGTGTCCTCGGGGCGAAGCCCGTTCATCGTGATCCAGTCCACAGGGACACGCTGCATGATGTAGACGCGCATGTGACTGCCGCTGTTGCGCTGCGCGAAGAGGCCGCGCTCGCCGTCGGCGACGTGGGCGCTGCCCTTCCCGACCAGTTCGGAAAGCTCGGGATGAGCGGTCTCCATGTCGTCGAACCATGCCTCGAGGAAGCTGACCCCGGTGTAGCGCGGTGTCGCGGGCGACACGGCAGTGCGGACGCGGGAGAAGGCGCCGTCCGCACCGATCACGAGATCCGCTTCAACGGCCGTCCCGTCGGCGAACGTCAGCGTTCGCGGCCCGTCGGCCGGTCCGCTCACTGATTCGAGAGTGCGTCCCCACTGAACGGTCCCGACAGCGAGCGAGCCCAGCAGGAGATCGCGAAGCTGTCCGCGGTCGATCTCGGGGCTGACCGTTTCGCCCTCGCCCGGCAGATGGTGGGCAAGGACGCGCCCTGCAGGGTCCATGCGGCGCATTTCCTGGCTCTCGAGCCTGGCGAGCGCGAAGAACTCCTCCAGTAGGCCCGCTTCACGGAGCGCGAGCTGGCCGTCTTCCTCGTGCAGGTCGAGTGAGCCTCCCTGGTTGCGGGAGTTCAGCTCAGGATCGCGGTCGTACACCGCCACCGGAATGCCGTGCTGCTGCAGGATGCGTGCGCACGTGAGGCCTCCCGGGCCGGCACCGATGATGCTGATCCGCGCGTTTGCGGGCGTCGGAGAGTCCACGGTGGATTCCTTTCGTCGGTGGGGTTCCGGGTGGCGCCGCGGCGCGGCGATGACCGGTGCCGCGACCCCACCGGGATGCGGCAACCCCTACGGAGACCACGAAAGCAGAAACGAGTCCATAAGTGCAACCGTTACAGTTTCTGCTTCATTTCAGTTATGGGGTACAGTGACGGCATGCCCGACTCCCCGACCGTTGGCCGTCGCGAGCGCAAGAAGGCGGCGACGAGGCAGGCCATCGCTGACGCTGCGCTGGACCTGTTCCTGGAACACGGCTTCGAACAAGCGAGTGTCCGCGACATCGCCGAACGAGCAGACGTATCGACGACGACCCTCTTCGCGCACTTCCCGAGCAAGGAGGCACTGGTCTTCGACCGCGAGGAGGAAGTCGAGGCAGAGCTGACCGCCGCCGTCCGTGAACGACCCAAGGACCAGAGCGTGGTCGAGGCGCTCCGCGCCCACGCGCTGAAGTCCTGGGTGCCGATCGCGTCGGATCCACGTCTGCATCAACTCACCGCGCTGGTGGACCAGACGCCCGCGCTCCGCGAGTACGCGGAGCGTATGTGGATGCGGCACGCGGGCACCCTCAGCGCCGTCATCGCGGAGGAACTCGGCCGCGAAGCGGATGATCTCGCATGCTCGGCACTCGCACGGTTCGTCCTGGAAGTCCCGACCTTGGCCAAGGGCCGACACGATCCACGCGCGACCGTGGAGACAGTGTTCGACCTACTGATCCACGGTTGGCAGTCACAGCACGATTCCGGGGATGCAATCACAGGCTCGTGCAAGAGCTGACACATCGAGATGGATCGCCCCTGAAAGCTCCTGGAACCGCTGTTGCCGCAGCGCGAGCGGCGCCGGCTGCGGGAGTGGAACGGGGTCGGCGTGTGGCGGCGACCGCACGAGGTCCTGCTCGCTGAGCTGCACGCGGCATCGTGGTAACGGCGGTGACGGTCCGTCAGGCGCGGTTCGGCTCCGGCTCCGGATCGGCGAGAGGCGCTGCCGCGCGGCGGGGAAGCAGCAGCGGGGTCGCCAGCAGGAGCACGCCGGCCAGGCCGATGGCCGTACGCGGGCCGAGCAGGCCGCCCAGCACGCCCCAGACGGCCGTCAGGAGCGCGGTCGACGCCTTGGTCGTCACCGTCCAGGCGGACAGTGTGCGGGTGATCCGGTCGGTCGCGGTGCGCTCGAGGCGGTAGGTGGCGTAGACGGGGTTGAAGACCCCGCAGCAGAAGATGAGCCCGAGCTCGACGCCCATCACGAGCAGCAGCCCTCCGGTGCCCGGCCCCAGGAAGGCCAGGCCGACGGGCCAGAGCGCACGCAGCGCCCCGGTCACGACCAGGACCTGATGCTGTCCGAACCGGGTAACGAGCGGTCGGGCGAGTCGCGAACCGAGCAGCCCGCCGATCGAGGGCGCGGCGAAGGCCAGGCCGTACTGCCACGGTGTGAAACCGAGTCGGCCGAGCATCAGGACGGCAAGCAGCGGCTGAGCGGCCATCACCAGGCCGTTGAACAAGGCGGTGTTGAAGAACAGCGGGCGCAGCGTCGCGTCGGCGAGGATGTACCGCCAGCCGGCGAGCAGGTCCCGGGCCCGCAGGTGCGCGGCCTCCCGGCGCTCGGGCCGCGGCTCGTGCCCGCCCGACGCGCGGATGCCCAGGGCCGAGAGCAGGTAGCTGACCGCGTCGGCCACCACCGTCGCCACCGGACCGAGGAGCGCGATCGCCGCGCCGCCCAGCGGCGGTCCGATGATCGTGGTCGTCCAGGCCGTGGACTCGAATCGGGCGTTGGCGACGAGCAGGTCCTCGGCCGGCAGCAGGGTCTTCAGGTACGCGCCGGAGGCGGCGCGGAAGGTGATGTCGGCCGCGGCGACGACGACCGAGACCAGCAGGAGCTGAAGGAAGGTGAGCACGCCGAGCGCGAACGCGGCTGGGATCGTCAGCAGCGCCGCGAACCGCACCAGGTCCATCGCGATCAGGACCGGCCGCTTACGGCGGAACTCCACCCACGGGCCGAGCGGCACCGCCACGGCCGCGCCCACCGCAGCCCCCACGGAGGAGAGGGCGGCGACCTCGGCCGGTCCGGCGTGCAGCACCCGGATGGCGATCAGCGGGAACGCGCCGAAGGCGAGCCAGGTGCCGAGCGCGCTGGTCCCGTACGCTCCCCACAGCCACCCGAACCGCCACCCCAGCCGATGTCCGAGCAGATGTCCCAGCCGGTGTCCGCTCCTCATGCCCGACGCCCCTCGCCACTCACCCGCACAACCGATCCGCGTTCGGAAACATCAAAGCGGGCGTCACACCAGGGGATCAAACAACCGTAGGGCCACCGACCACAACCATCGGTTGTGCTCGTAGGGTGTCGGCATGGACCTCGATACCGTCCGGACCTTCGTCGTCGCCGCCGACGCGGGGCAGTTCCAGGAGGCCGCCGCCGAGCTGGCGGTCACCCAGCAGGCCGTCTCCAAGCGCATCGCCGCGCTGGAGCGCAACCTCGGTGTGCGGCTGTTCACTCGCACCGCGCGCGGCGCCGAGCTCACCATCGACGGGCAGGCGTTCCTCCCTCACGCGCGCGAGCTGCTGCGCGTCGCCGAGCGCGCGGTCGCGTCCGTGCGCCCCGGCCGCCGTCCGCTGCGCGTCGACGTCATCGCCTCGCGCGGCGCGGCGGCGGGCCTGATGCGCGGCTTCTACCGTGCGCATCCCGAGATCGACCTCGACGTGGTGATGCTGTTCGACATCGAGACGGCCGTCGCCGCCATCCGGTCCGGTGCGATCGACGCGTCCTTCCGCGCCGTCGCCGCGCCCGGGCGGCCCCTTCCCGAGGACATCGAGTCCGTCCGGGTGCTCGACGAGCCGCTCCAGCTCCTCACCGGCCCCGCGCATGCGCTGGCGGGCGCCCGGTCGGTGACTGTCGCTCAGCTCGCCGGGCACCGGATCTGGATGCCCGGCATCGTCCCCGGTACCGAGTGGGCCGCCTACTACGACGACCTCGTCGCCGAGTTCGGCCTCACCATCGAGGCGACGGGCCCCAACTTCGGCTCCGACGCGCTCCTCGACACCGTCGCCGACACCCCGGCCCTGGCCACCTTCATGGGCGGGCACACCCGCCTCGTCTGGCCCTCCGGCCACGGCCTGCGCCGCATCCCGGTGACCGACCCGACGCCCGTCTACCCTCACTCGCTCCTCTGGCACCGCGACAACCCCCACCCCGCGCTGGCCACTCTCCGCGCCCACCTCGCCGCCACAGCGGCCGACCACGACGCCACCGGGACCTGGGCGCCGGGCTGGGTGATTCCGCGCTGACCGCCGCCTCGTCTGTGATCAGCGTTGCCGGATCGACGAACGGCGGCTCGGAGGCAGTCGTACCCATCGGCACCCTCCTGCTTGGACTGGTCCCGTTGCGTGTCATGAACAGCTTCAGCTACCGCCCGAACAAGTGCCCCAAGAACCCGACCGACGAGACCAGCGAACCACCGATCACCCAGCGTCCGGTTCGGCTACGTTCCACTCCGCTGGCAGGACTGCGTCGCAAAAGACGCAGACGAAGTCCTCCTCTCTCACGATGTTGAGCTGCCCACAGGATGGGCAGCGTCGAAACACCACTTCATGCGTGAAACTGGAGGGCCGGGAGATCCCGGCTCGGTCCAGGGCTTCCGCCACAGCCGGCCATGAGCTGACGTCCGGGCAGTAGCCGGTCGACTGGTTGCTGACCTCTTCGACCGTCCACCGCCCGGACTCCTTGCGGAAGCTGACCTCACCGGCACTGAGAACCCGTCCCCCACCGGCACAAACCACGTGCTCACTCCGGCGCGGTGCGAGCCGCAGGTTCCCAGAGGCATCAACTACGAAGGTGAAGGACTCAGCCAGCTCTCCCGCTGTCCGGGTCGAGACCCACTCGTCGAAGTCCACCGCCGAGCGCATGCTCCGACCCTCGCTTCCCGCTCGGACAAGAGTCTTCAAGTCGGCGGGTCCGACATAGCCATAGCTCCTTCGGCCATTGCTCATGCCGGCCAACCTAGCCCCACACCGAGCCCAGGACCTGGGGAATTACGCGACCACGGCACCAGGTAAGTACGCGGTTCTGGCCGCGCTTGCGTGAATCCCCAGGTCATCGTGCGACTGCGGGAACGTTTCTTGCGGGGATTGCCCAGGCATGGGGGCTGCGGCGATCGAGGATGTGCTGTTTCCCGGGATCGATGTGCGTGTCACGGCGATGCACGTCACCGAGGAGAGAGTCGCCGTCGAAGCGTCGTCGGGCGGACGGCCACCAGCCTGTCCGGACTGCGGCTGTCCAGGACGTCTCGTGCACTCTCGATGTGTGCCCGCGTGACCGAACGTCCTGTGCTGGGACGGCCGTTGGTGATCTCGCTCAAGGTGCGCCCCTTCTTCTGCGAGCGGGCCTCGTGCAGACGGCGGACGTTCGCCGGGCAGGTCCTGGACCTGAGCGAACGGTACCGGCGTCACAGCGTCGGGCTGCGGCGATGGATGCAAGCCATCGCAACGTTCTTGGGCGGCCGCCCCGGTGAACGTCTGTGCCGGACCCTGCATTTACCCACCGGCCGCACCCACCTATTGAGCCTGCTCGCGACACCGAGCGAGCCCGGTCAGGCGCCCCGGGTGCTGGGGGTCGACGAATTCGCCTTCCGTAAGGGCTGGCGATACGGCACCGCTCTGGTCGACGTGGAGGCGGGTCGTGTGGTGGACGTCCTCGCAGACCGGGCCGCGGCCACCTTCGCCGCCTGGCTGCGCGAACATCCCGGCGCGGAGATCATCTGCAGGGACCGGGCCAGCGCCTACTCCAGCGCCGCGCGCGAAGCAGCACCAGGCGCCCAGGAGATCACCGACCGCCGGCACCTGCTGAACAACCTCTCCTCCGCGGTCGAGAAGACGTGCCACCAGCACCGATCCTGTCTGCGCAAACACGCCGAAGCCGAACGTGATGCAGAGCCCCTGCGGATCATCAACCCACTGCCTCTGCCGGCTCTCCCACCCACGAAGATCGCTGTCCGCACCGTTGACCGTTACTCCGACATCCACCGCCTGCTCCGGCAGGGATGCTCCGTCTCCGCGATCGCCCGGCGCCTGCACCGCAAGACCGTCCGGCGCTTCCGCGACACCGACCTTGACGATCTGCTCGCGTCCGCCCGGCACGGCCGCCCCCAAGGAGTGCTGGAACCTTGGGCATGGGCGTACATTCCCGACCGGCACGCCAACGCCGGCACATGATCAGACTTGCTATGGGCTATCGATCTCCCTCGGGAAGGTGCGCCCCTTCACGTCACCCCGCCGAGGACCATCCACAGGTTCTGATCATTGCGCGGGCGTCCGCAGGTGGGGCGTCGAGGGCGGCCGGGTCGAAGCCGGCCTAGGTCAGGACGCTGGCGGCCACTCCGCGACCGACCTGGGCAAGGCCGATCAGCAGGTCTTCGCAGCCGATGCGCTCGGAGCCGTTGTGCTCGGATCGAGCCCCTGCGATGGCGATGGCCTTGCGAGAGTAGGGCGTCCACGTGACTCGCTCGGCTGCGTGGAAGGCACCCATGCTCAGCCGGGCTTCGCCGGACCGGTGCAGCGTCTCCGGCGAGACACCGGCGGCTTGAAGGAGCCGGGGGCGCCGGTGTCCTGGGTGGTCACTCCCCAGAGCAGGTGCTCGGTGCCGATGTAGTTGTTGCGGTGCTGCACCGCTGCCAGCTTGACATGGACCATCGTCTGGCGGACGTCGTCGGTCATCGTCTCAGGGCTGTAGTGCCTGTGCGGGGCCTGGAAGCGTTGCTGGACTGCCTGTCGGGTCACGCCCAGGGCGGCGCCGATGTCCGTCCATGAGGAACCGTGCATCCGGCAGTGCTCGACGTAGTCCTCGACCAGGTTGTCTGCCAGCGCCTGCACTTCGCCTGCGAGTTGGGTGGCGACCGCGAGGAGTGCGAGCCAGTCGGGCTGTTCTTGTCCGCCGGGTCGGTGTGCTGTGTCGCACCTTCGGTCGACTTCCGCGATGAGGCAGTCCAGGTCGGGAAGAGCCACGAGGCAAGTACTCCTTGAAAATTCAGGATTGCCAAGGAGTACTTGCCTCACATGAGATGCGCGCCAAGGATGACTGGGCACCTGCCGGCGGCGGCGCCGGACGGGCGCAACGGTCAGGACGTGCCGTACGTGCAGTGCACCAGCACGTCCGCCCTTGCCGGTCTCATGACCATCTTCCCGGCCTACAGGTCGGTACCGGCGTTGCCATCGTCGCTCGGAGAGTCTCGCTGCTTGGTCCCACCCTGAGCGGAAGCGTCCTTCTCCTGCTTGTCCAAGAGCTCCAGGAGCGCAGCGTCTGCCTTTTGCTGATCCTCCTTCGTCAGTTCAAGAGGTGCGTTGTTGTAGACGGCGTACCGGTCGGGATCAACGATGTTGGTGGTCCTCAACGTGAATGTCAGAAGCGGGCGCCACCCCTTGCGGTGGCCAACCCTGACTTGAATTTGGGCCTTGTAGTCACGGGCCTCTGGAAGGAGCCCGGGAAACGGCGCCTCGAGCTCGATGAAAATTTGTAGAGCTTCTCTGCCGGCCACAACGAATCCGGCCGGCAACTTCAGTTCCTCGTCCGGTCCGGGTTGGAGACGAGACGGCGAAGACATCCACAAGAGCGGTAGATGAGAGGCGGGCTCATCAGGGAAGGTGAGCCTGAGATCCTGCACAACTATCGGCTTGGCGCCGGTGTTGTGAAGGACGAGCGGAAGCCGCAGGCGAACCAGAGAGTAGTTGAAAATCGCCGCAAAGGAGTGAGGCTCCCATGTCTTCAGGCACCCTTGTCTGGCATTGATCCACCAGAATGAGGAGACCGTGAAGACCAATGCGCAGACCGACACGACGGCGGCGCCGGTAAACGATGAGGACGCATTCTGATCAGCAGCGGTCATCAACGGGGACACACATTCAGTGTGCCAGCCTCAGGATGGCCACGCTAAACGTCGCAACGGGCCACAGGCAGCTGGTCAGGGTGGTCTCGGCCCGCAACGGCACGTTTTGCTGCAATCACGGCCAGAGCCTGATTCCGGGCAGGAAGACCTCAGCCTTAGGCGAGGAGGTGCCTCAGTAGCGCGTCCGAGTCGATGTGCTCGGACTCGGATCCTCTGGGTACGAGTGTCTCTGTCTCCTGCAGGAACCCTTTGATGTCCTGCGCCGGAACTTCGAGCAACGCCATAGCACTGGGCGGCTTGAGGACGATGTACACAGCACCGCGGTCGCACTCGCCGGCCGGCCAGATCCGAACGTCTCCCTCGCCGACGGGGCCCTTCAGGCCGTCGATCAGCAGATCGCGTCCGATGATCCATTCCACCGCCTCATCGCTGTCGTCCACGGTGAACGCGACACGAACGGCATAAGGATCACTGAGCTCGTACCGCAGCCTCATGCACATGGACAGGGACATTTCCTGCGAGACGACAAGCTGTACAGGTAGACCCTGCATCACGGTTCTCATTGACTTCATGGGTTCGCTCCTGGCGCCTCGAGCCATAGGGGGATGGTTGCGGCGGGACCGGTGGCGGACGACACGAGAGCGCTCGCGGGGGCTACATCTCGTGCCGTCGCCAGGGTGTCCGGCCGGTCGGCAGGAGCAGACAAAGCGACCGCTGACCGCCGGGGGCATCACAGGGATGCAGGCAACCTCGGCTGCCTGGCAAGAGCCATGGTCGTGTCAGCGGCCACTGTCCTGCCGGTCCTGGTTGTAGTGGCTCCCGCCGTCGCGGTCCCCACCGCGATCGCCCCACGAGAAGCTGGTGCCCTGGTCCCGGCGGTGGCCGTCACCACGGTCCCAGCGGTAGTCGTGGTCGCGGTCCGAGCGGTATGCGTGGTCACTGTCCCAGCAGTAGTCGTGATCGCAGCCCGGCCGGCGGTCGTCGCTCCGGTCCCAGTTGTGCTCATGGCCGCCGCCCGAGCGGTGGTTGTCGGCCGCGACACCGACAGCCGGGCGCTGGACATGCTCGGACACCGCAGCCGACGCGGTACCCCCGACACCGACTACGGCTCCGCCCGCCACCACCACAGAGGTGATAGCGATACACATGCGCTTTGTCAGGTTACTCACGGGTTTTCTCCTTCGGGCCAGGGCAATCCGCCAGTGCAACGGGTGCGCCTGTCGCTGGTGCAGTTCGTGGGGCGCTGCTGGCCGCTCTGTGCGGGCTCGGTCGGCTCTGCACTGCGTCACCGAGCGCGAGAGAAGTCGCTTTCGCAGCAAGGCCCCAAGGTTCCATACGTTGTATGGAACTACCCCTCGAGTAAACCATACGGCGTATGGAAATGCGAGTGCGAAGTTCCGTCGCACTAAGGGTGTTGATCGGGGCCCCGGGTAAGAGGCGGCCTCGACTCGCGCGAAGGCCCACGACCTCGAGGTATCTCTGCAGCCGTCGAGGCATGCGTGCCGTCTTTGGGACCCCGTTGGTGGAGGTCGCCGTGACGACCACTACTCCCACCTGACGCGTGGAGCCAGATCGCCAACTCCGGTGCCGTCTGGTCCGCTGCCGCGTTCGCCGCCGGAGTTTCTGCTCTACCAGCAGGGCCCCTTGGTTCGGGCCGCGATCGGCGGCCTCGGCGCCGAGGCAGGCCTGATCATCGGGTACTACGAATACGCCGAATTCGGACGTGACGGCAGGAAAGGATGCGCTCCTCGCCTACGCCCTCATCGAACTGCCCCTCCAGGCACTCACTCTCCGCATGCCACGCGACACCTCATGGTCACCCGGGCTGCAGCCACTCGTTGACGGCCGCTATGAGGACGGTCGCTTCCAGAAAGTCCATCACAGCCGCCCCGGGCAGGGGAGAAAGAATGGGCGCCGGTACTCAGGAGAGCACCGGCGCCCACGACATGGCACCTCTCACTTCTACGCCGACCACGCTCGGGCTGATCGGTCTTCGGATCCCGCGCGACCAGGCGGCTGCAGTGCCGTCAGGCCCAGTCGAGGGCGTGCTCGACAGGCACGCGGGGCAGCCGCGGGAACCACGGGTCGGCACCGGGGTGACCGATGTTGACCACCAGATGCGAGCGCCAGCTGGTACCGGCGAAGAACTCCTCGTCCACGCCGCCCTTGTCGAAGCCCGCCATGGGACCGGCCGCGAATCCCGCCGCACGGACCGCGAGCAGGAAGACCCCGGTTTGCAGTGCCGAGTTGTAGGCCGCGATGCTCTCGCGCGCGTCGATCTGGTCGGCGAACGCCGCTCGCAGCAAGTCCCCGCGGGCAGGGAAGACGGTCGGCATCTGCTCGTGGAAGTCGACGTCGTACGCCAAGACCGCCACGGCCGGCGCACTGAGCGTCTTGGCCCTGTTGCCCTCGTCGAGATGCCGGACGAGTCGCTCCTTGCCCTCTCGGGTCCGCACGAAGAGCACGCGCAGAGGCTGGCCGTTGGCGGCGCTCGGCGACCAGCGGGCGAGTTCCCAGATCATGGCCAGTTCGTCGTCGGCAACGGCCACCTCGGTGAAGGTGTTCGCGGTGCGGGCCTCGGTGAACAGCACCTTTCGTCCGGCGTCGTCGAGGACATCGAGGGCCTGCGGTTCGCGGTCGGTCATGCTCATCATTTCTCTCTTACTTCGGTTGTGTGAGGTGCCGGGGCGGGTTGACCGCCCCGGCACCACCCCGTGGGGACGGGGTTTGCGGAGTCGGGCAGGGCACAAGGACCCAGTGCTGTCACGTGGGCATGTGGTCCCCTGGCCGACGTCATGTGTGGTGTGTTGACCGCTTGTTCCGCTCCACGCCCAACCGAGCGAAGTAGGCGATCAGTTCAGGGTTGTCGACCGCCGCTGGGTTCAGGACCTGCTCGACGGGGGCACCCTGGAGCAAGCGCTTGACGGGAACCTCGAGCTTCTTGCCGGTCTTCGTGTGCGGCAGGGCTCGTACGGCGAGGATCTCGTCGGGGACGTGGCGGGGTGAGGCCCCGGCGCGGATCGCGTCGCGGATCTTCTCGCGCAGGGAATCGTCCAAGCCGACCCCGTCGGCGAGGACCACGAAGAGGGGCATCCAGTAGCCGCCGTCGGGTTCCTCCGCGCCGATGACGAGGGCCTCGGTGATCTCGGGGAGGTGTTCGACGACGTCGTGGATGTCGGCACTGCCCAGGCGCACGCCGTTGCGGTTGAGAGTGGCGTCGGAGCGGCCGTGGACGATCACCGAGCCGTGCGAGGTGAGTGTGATCCAGTCGCCGTGCCGCCACACACCGGGGTAGGCGCCGAAGTAGGCGTCGCGGTAGCGGCTGCCGTCGGGGTCGTTCCAGAAGTACAGCGGCATGGACGGCATGGGCCGGGTGACGACCAGTTCGCCGACCTGGTCGAGGACAGGGGTGCCCGTCGCGTCGTAGGCGGCCAGGGCCACGCCGAGGCTGGGGGCGGACAGCTCCCCCGCCCAGACGGAGGTCGTGGAGGCGCTGCCGGCGAAGCCGGAGACGATGTCCGTACCGCCGCTGGTGGAGGCCAACTGGACGTCGGCGCCCACGTGGTCGCGGACCCAGGGGTAGGCGAAGGCGGGCAGAGCGGAGCCGGTGCAGCCGACGACGCGGATGGCCGACAGGTCGTGCACGGAGGGTTCGATGCCCAGCTTGGCCATGGTCAGCAGGTACTGGGGACTGGTGCCGAAGACGGTGACCTTGTGACGGGACGCCAGCTCCCACAGGACGTCCGGACGCGCCTGCGGTGCCGGGCTGCCGTCGTAGGTGCAGGTGGTGGCACCGGTCAGCAGGGTGGAGACGACCAGGTTCCACATCATCCAGTGGGTGGTGGTGTACCACAGCAGGCGGTCCCCGGTGCCCAGATCGGTGTGCAGGCCGAGGGTCTTGAGGTGTTCGAGCAGGACCCCGCCGTGCCCGTGGACGATGCCCTTGGGCAGTCCGGTGGTGCCGGAGGAGAAGACGACCCACAGGGGGTGGTCGAACGGCACCGGGGCGATGGTGAGGTACTCGACGCGGGTGACCGCGTCCTCCCAGGGAACCGTCAGCCCCGAGTCCCCGCCCTCGGGCCACGCAAGGCCCACGTGGTCCACGAGCACCGTGGCCTTCAGCTTCGGCAGGGCGGCGGCGAGTTCGAGCGAGGCGGCGCGGCGGTCGTGGGTGGCGCCGTTGAAGAGGTAGCCGTCCGCGGTGATGAGCACCGTGGGTTCGAGCTGGGCGAAGCGGTCGGCGGCGGCCTTGGGTGCGTAGTCCTGGCCGCACACCGACCACACCGCGCCCAGGCTTGCGGTGGCGAGGAAGGCGACGATGGCGTGGGGGGTGTTGGGCAGATAGCCCACCACCCGGTCGCCCTGTCCGACGCCCAGGTCGCGCAGGCTGGCAGCGACGGAGGCGACCCGGGCACGCAGCTCCCGGCCCGTGATCTCGTAGCCGGCTCCGGTCTCGTCCAGGGCGGTGATCGCGGGAGCGTCCGGCTGCAGGTTGCGCAGCGCGTGATGCGTGTAGTTGAGGGTGGCGCCGGGGAACCAGCGGGCGCCGGGCATGGTCTCCTCGGCCAGCACCCGCTCGTACTCAGTCGTCGCGTCGATGTCGAAGTACTCCCACACCGCGGCCCAGAACCCTTCGAGGTCGGTGACGGACCACTGGTACAGGGCTCGGTAGTCCGTGGGGTCCTGGATCCCTTCGGCGTCCCGGTGCCGGGCCGCCCATCGGGCGAAGTCCGCGATGCGGCTGTGGGCGGCCGACTTCGGGTCGGGAGTGAAGAAGGGTTCCGTATACGGCTCAGGGCGCGGGGTGGTCATGGTGTGGTGCTCCTCGTCAGGCGGGCCGGGCGTCGGCGGTACGGCGGGCCGTGTGCAGCAGGGGGGCCCAGGCGACGGTGTCCGTGAAGTCGCCGGTGCCGGCCGGGACGGTGTCCATCACGACGCGGTCGGGGCGCAGCAGGACGGCGTCGACACGGCCGCGTGCCAGCCAGCCGGCCAAGGTGCCGTCGTCGCACAGGTCCTCGACGCGGATCGTCGGGGCGCCGAGTGCCGTGGCCACGGCCGTCATCTGCGCCGTGGGCGGCACAGCGGTCAGGACGGCGAAGGAATCCCCGAGGACGTCATCGAGGCGCACTCGCCTGCCGTCGTGCCGTACCCAGGGCTGCGGGCAGAAGGTGCCGGCCAGCACGCGGCCGGTCAGCCTGGGGCGGCGCCGTACGAGTGGACCGGCGGTGAGGGCGGGACTGAGGTCACGGCTCACCGCCGCAGTCACACCGGGGATGCGACAGGCCGTGCCCACGACGGCCCGGCGGAACGCCGCACCGCGGTCCTGTCCGCCGGTCATGGCCCAGCCGACGGCGACAGCCACGCGGATCACATGGCGGGCGTGCGGCTTGCGCTCGCGTTCGTAGGTGTCCAGCAGCCCCTCGTGTGCGCCCCGTTGGAGCACCTGGGCGAGCTTCCAGGTGAGGTTTTGGGCGTCGCGCAGGCCCGCGCACAGACCCTGCCCCACGAAGGGCGGAGTGAGGTGGGCGGCGTCGCCCAGCAGGAAGACGCGCCCCTTGCGCCACCGGTCGGCGAGGCGGGCCCGGAAGGTGTACTGCGCCTGCCGCACCACCTCGAAGTCGTTGCCCGGCGAGGCGTCGGGCGGCAGGTCCACCCAGGGGGCGACCAGTTCGCGCAGGCGCTCCCATCCGTCCGGGCCGTCCAGGTGCTGATCGTCGGCCAGCCGGAACTCCCAGCGGTAGCGGTCTTCGCTGACGCGCATGAAGGTGGCCGGCTGGGTGGGAGAGCAGATCTGCTCGGCGCCTTCCCAGGTGCGTACGGAGCGGCTGGTGCGCACGTCGATGACCCGCCAGGTCTCCTCGAAGTGCAGGTCCTCCCACACGGCGCCGATGGCGTCACGGGTGAGACTGCTCGCACCGTCGCAGCCGAGGACGGCATCGGCCCACAGGTGCTCGTCCTCGTCGCTGCCGTCGCGCCGGAAGGTGACCCGGACCGGACCCGTCGGATCGTTCGGTCCGGCGGTGTCCCGTGCGACGGACTGGGTGACGGACACGACCTCCACTCCGCTCCACAATTCGCACTCCGGGCGGCGCGCCAGGGCGTCACGCAGCAGGCGTTCCAGATCGGGCTGGTCGAACATGCTGGTCTGCGGGAAGCCGTGGTGTCCGTGCATGGACCGCGGGAATTCGGCGATCACGCGGCGCCCGGCGTCCAGCAGCCGCAGTCCGGGCGCCGGGCGGGCGAGGGCGGCGAACTCCTCGTGGACACCGGCGCTCTGCAGGATCCGGCGGATCTCGTCGTCCACGACGACGGCGCGCGGCAGGGGGTAGATGTCCCGGTGACGTTCGAGGACCAGGCTGCGCACTCCGTGCCGGGCGAGCAGCAGGGCGGCCATGACCCCGACGGGTCCCGCACCGATGATCACCACCGGTCTCCGGGATGCGGCTTTCATGATGCGTCCGCAATGGGGGTCCGCTGCTCGCCGAGGTCGATCCGCCCGTCCGGGGTGGCGATCGTGGCGGTGACGAGGTCACCGTTGCGCAGGTAACGCGGGTTCTTGGCCTGGCCCTTGAAGAACGCCTTCCACTTCAGTGCGGGCGGCAGCAGCGCCCCGATCTTCTCGGCCGCCTTGGGCGGGGCCTTCAGGGCCGTGCCGCCGGGAGTGCCGGTCAGCAGCAGGTCGCCCGGGGCGAGGGTCTGGAAGCGGGCAAGCAGGGTGAGCGCCTGTGCGGGCCGCACGATCATGTCGGCCAGCGTGCGGTCCTGGCGTGACACGCCGTTGACCGACAGCCGCAGCCGCAGGTTCAGCAGGTGGGTGAAGTCCTCGGGCTCCAGCAGGGCCAGGTACGGACCCGTCGGCGTGAAGGTCGGATAGGACTTGCTCTCGTAGAACTGGGTCTTGGTCAGCTGGACGTCGCGGGCGCTGACGTCGTTGGTCAGGACAAGGCCGGCGACATAGCGCGGCAGGTCCTGCTCCTCGACGACGGTGCCCACGGGCAGGGTCGCGCCCATGACGAGGCCGAGTTCCACCTCGTAGTCGAGGAACTTCACGTGCGCGGGGCGGATGATCGTGTCGTGGGGGCCGCTGACCGAGCCGGACGCCTTGCGGAAGAAGGTGGGCGGGATGTCGCCGGTGAAGCCCGAATCCTTGGCGTGGCTGCGGTAGTTGACCATCTGGGCGACCACCCGGCACGGGGTGGTGACCGGAGGCAGCGCCACCAGGTCGGCGACGGGCGTGCCGCTCTCGGCGGAGGCGGCGGCCTCGCGGATCGCGTCGCGGTCGGCGAGCAGTTCGGCGGTGGTGACGGCCTTGGTGTCGATGCGGACGGCGCGATCGTCCCGGACGACCCACCAGCCGTCGGTGGTACGCAGAACGTTGGTGCTCATGAGCTCATCGCTTTCATCAGGCCCAGCAGGCGTGCGGGGTCGAGTTCGTTGTCGCCGCGCAGGGCCGTCATGACCTCGCGCAGCTTGGCGGGGGAAGGGCTGGCGCCCAGGAAGTCGCGGGTGACCGGCGGACCCCACTGGGCCAGGCCGCTCGCCGACATCGGTGCCCAGCCGGGCTCCAGGTCGCAGGAGAACAGGTCGCCGTCGGCGAAGTGCTCCAGCATGAAGTGGTCGGGGTCGCGCCAGTAGTCGAACAGCTGGCTGCCCTGGATGTGCCGGCCGATGCCCCAACTGCGCTTGTAGCCGCGCTCGGCCAGGTACTCCCCACCGGCGGCGATCGCGTCGAGGTCGGTGACCTGGTAGGCCGAGTGGACGTAGCCGGTTCCGGGCCCCAGGTGCAGGGCCAGCGTGTGGTGATCGACGGCCACGCTCCCCTGGTCGCACCGGATGAACGTCATCGTCGGCCCGCGCCCGCGCTGCCCGTCCAGGAACAGGAAGTCGGACACGATCATCCCGAGGGTGTCCAGGTACCAGTCCAGGGTGCGGGCGAACACCCGGGTTTCCAGTACCACATGGCCCAGCCGCTGGATACGGGACGGCTCACGGGGCGGACGCTGGGTGGCGTTCGTACGACGGTGATCTGTACCGAAGTTGAGGATCAGCGGATCCTGCTCGGGCAACGCGGGCAGCTGCTCGGCGCAGTGCACGACCCGGACCGGCAGGCCCGAGGGATCGAGCAGGGCGATCGACTGCCCACCGCCCGGTACACCGATGTCCCGGACGGTACTGCCGGTGGCGCGGGCCAGCCGGTCCAGGTCGGCCCGCTCTGCCGCGCGGAACGCCGGCCCGATGAACCGGGACGCACGCCCCCGCCGGATGACCATGCAGGGTGAGCCCGCGAACGTACCGCGCAGCCACAGCTCCCCCTCGGTGCGGGCGGCGACCGCGAACCCGAAGTCACGCGCGAAGACCTCGGCCCGGTCCAGGTCCGGCTTCTCGAACTCGAGCCAGGCCAGATCCGCCACCTTGATCACGGGATTCCGGGAACGTCCGGGGTGCTCTCCGCGCAGGGCGCCCTGCTCACTGTGGAGGTCTTGGTGGGGCGTCTGAGGAGTGGCCCCGTCAACGGGGGTGTGGGACATGGTGTCCTCCAAGCAACATTGCCGTAATGAGGAAATCATCAACTTTGCCGTTACCCATCGTCAATAGGGCGGAGTCAAATAATTGATGATCTCATCAGTAATGGCAGACTCATCGCGACGGTTGTTACACTCGCCGTATGCCGACGTCAGCCCCGCCCAAGAACCGCTTCGAGCGACGCCGCGCCGAGACCCGTCAGGCGCTCGTCCGCGCGGCCCGGCAGATCCTCGCGGAGACCGGGGACACCAGCGCCAGCATCCAGGCCATCGCCGAGCGCGCGGACGTCGGCTTCGGCTCCTTCTACAACCACTTCGAGTCCAAGACGGAGCTGTTCGACGCCGCGGTGACAGACGCCCTGGACGAGTTCGGGCAGGTCATAGACGAGCGCGTACAAGGAATCGACGACCCGGCCGAGCTCGTCGCGGCGGGCTTCCGGCTCACCGCCCGGATGGCGGACTCCCACCCTGAACTCATGCGGATCCTTCGTGACCGCGGTCTGGCCTACATCCACTCCGACCGCGGACTCGCCCCGCGAGCCCTGCGCGACCTGGAGAACGGCATCACCTCGGGCCGCTTCACCTGCCGCAACGCGACAACCGCCCTGTCCGCCTTGGGCGGCACCCTGATGTCCCTCGTGGCGCTGCGGCTGGCCCGACCCGACCTCGACGGGGACGAGGCCGCCTCCGACCTGGCAGAGATGGTCCTGCGCATGCTCGGCGTCCCTCCGGACGACGCCCACCAGGTGACCCGGAGGCCGCTGCCTGGCCTCGATTGACAGCTCAGGGGCCCCGGCGTCCAGAAGGGATGCCGGGCGGTCCTGCGCGCTTGCGCTGGGCGGTTGCTTCAGGGCCGCATCGACACCCGCGATGAGCGAGACCGCCACCCTGGTCCACCGGTCACCACTGTGCGACGCCCTCGTCGAGCTGTTCGAGGCCGGCTGGCAGCAGGCCACGCCCGTGTTCGGCAGCAAGGCCCAGGAGACGGAAGAACAGCCTGACCTCAGCGAGACCGACTGTGCTCTGCTCCACGCCGGGCTGAAGGACAAGTCCATAGCTCGCCAACTCGGCCTCAGCGAACGCACCCTGCGCCGCCGGATCACCGGCCTGAGCACCCGCCTCGTGGCGACGAGCCGATTCCAGGCGGGTGCGCAGGCGGCCTGCCGCGGGTGGCTCTGAACCGCCTGTGGTTCAGGGGGGTCGGGAGCGAAAGACTGTGGACGCCGGTGCTCCCTCAAGCACCGGCGCCCACTCACCCCTGCCCGAGGTGGTCTTGGTGAACTTTCTGTTCAGTTGTCAGGGGACGAGGATGAGGCGGATCGGGTCGCCGATCTTGTTCTCCAGCCGGTTGACCGCGTCGGCGGCCTCGGCGAGCGGTATGTGGTCGGTGATGGAGGGGGCCAGGTCGAGCCGGCCGACCTCGGCCAGCCGGACCAGCTCGGTGACGGACTCGGGAGTGCCGCCGTAGTGGCCGCGCACCTGCTTGCCCAGGTAGTTGAAGGTCAGGCCCTCGCTGATGGCGATCGGCCTGGGGCTGATACCGACCAGGATGAGGACTCCGTTCAGGCCGAGCACGGCGGCGGCCTGCTCACGGACCGCCGGCACGCCGGCGCAGTCGAAGGCGAAGTCCAGACCCCGTCCGCCGGTGGCCGCGCGGACCTGGTCGGCGAAGTCGTCGGCGGCCGGGTCCAGGGCGAAATCCGCACCGAAGGCCAGGGCACGCTCCCGGGCGCCGGGCAGCGGGTCGACGGCGATGATCGGCGCGGCGCCGGCCAGGCGGGCGACGCGGACGTTGTGGGCGCCGACACCGCCCACGCCCCAGATTCCGACGGACTGCGCGGGACGCACCCCCGCGGTGGCGACGACGGCGGCGTAGGGGGTGGAGACCGCGTCGGGGATGATCGCGGCTTGGTCGAAGGGAAGGTTGTCAGGGATGGGGATGAGGGTGTCCTCGCGGCCGAGGGTGTACTGGGCCCAGCCGCCGTCGTAGTCGATACCGGCGGTGAGCATCTGGGTGCAGGGGCGGCGGCGCACGCAGCCGGCGCACTGGCCGCAGGTCTTGCCGGCCTCCAGGGTGACGCGGGTGCCGACGGTCAGGCCGCGCTTGAGGTCGGGGCCGAGAGTGTGAATCACACCGGAGACCTCGTGGCCGACGGTGACCGTGTCGGAGGTGGCGAACAGCGGCACGAGGGAGCCGTCGAGCAGGTGGACGTCCGAGAGACAGACGCCGGCAGCTTTGACCTCGATGAGGACCTCGCCCGGGCCGGGCACGGGGACGGGGACCTCCTCGACGGCGAACTTCTTGCTGTCCAGGTGGAAGCGCCCGGCGAGCATGGTGTCCATGGTGCTCTGCTTTCTGTGAGCGGCACTCCGGCGGTTCGGCCGACGGGTGCCGTGTTGTGCCTCGTGGGTGAGTGGTGGCCGGGAAGGTGCGGGGTGTCAGGACCGCCGCACGCCTCCCGGCGTCTGGGGGGGGGTCAGGCGAAGACGTCCTGCTGGTAGCGCTCGTCGGCCTCGAGCTGGGCGAGCCACTGCTGGGCGGCCTCGTCGTCGCTGCCGGTGTGCCTGCGGTACATGGCGGCGAGCGCCTCGCGTACGGCGGGTGCCATGCGGCGGCCGTCACCGCAGACGTAGATGTACGCGCCGTCCTGGATGGCCTGCCACACGGTGTCGGCCGCATTGGCGATGGCGTCCTGGACGAACCGGGCCGGGTGGCCGGTCACCGCGGAGAAGGCGGTGTGCACCTGGGCGATCCCGGACTGCTCCCAGGCCTGCATCTCCTGGCCGTAGAAGTAGTCGTGCTCCGGGTGGCGGCAGCCGACGAAGACCTGGGACAGGCCCACCTGGGTGCCGTTCGCGTGCTGGTGGGCTCGCTCCTCCAGGAAGCCGCGCAGCGGCGCGATGCCGGTGCCCGGGCCGATGAGGACCAGCGGCGTTGCGGGGTCGGCCGGCGGGGCGAAGGTCGGAGAGGGCACGCGCACATAGCCGTAGACGACGTCGCCGGGATTGAGGCCCGCGATGTAGGAGGAGCAGGTGCCGCGGTACCGGCCGTCACCGGACAGGGCCGGTCCTTCCAGCAGGCCTACGGTCAAGCGCACGTGGCGCGGGTCGGCCAGCGGAGCGGAGGAGATGGAGTAGAACCGCGGGCGGATCGGGCCCATCATCTCCAGGAACACCGCCAGCGGCAGTTCGACCGCGGGGAAGCGCTCCAGCAGGTTGAGCACGGAGACGCGCTTGCCCAGGACCTCGGTCTGGTAGCGCTCCTCGGCTTCGGCGGTGTCGGCCGTATAGGCCTGCAGTTGCGGCCGGGTCCAAGGGCACTCGGTGTGCCCGGCCAGCGTCTGTATCTGGGAGCGGGTGGCCACGTCCTGCAGCTCCAGGAACTCGGTGAACAGCAGACCCGCGGTGACGGGCGTGCCCACCGGGAGGTGCGTGCGGCCGCCGGCGGGCTGGTCCAGGCGCAGGACCTGGTCGCGGTCGACTCCGAGCCGCGCGAGGGCGCGGTTTACCAGCTGCGGCTCGTTCTTGGCGAAGACGGCCAGGTGGTTGCCGGTGTCGTAGGTGACATCGTCGGGGAGTTCGATGGTGATGGACTTCGCGGCCGGGCGCGGCGGCTCGATGCTGAAGTCCCACAGGCCGGTCGGGTCGTTGACGAGTTCCTCGTTGGCGACGACCGTGAGGGGGTAGGCCTGCTCGGAGACGATCGCGGGGCGCACGTCGGCCTCGGTGAGCAGTTGGACCTGGAAGCGCGGCCCTGTGGTTTCGGAGGTGTCGGCGGCGTACTCCTCGGCCAGGGTGGTCCAGAGGGTGTCCATCCAGCGGGTGGCCATGCCGTCGAAGTCACCGGCGGCATCCGCGATGCCGCGCTCGATGACGCGGGTGGCGCCGGCGGCCAGCAGGCCTGCCTCGATCCGCTTCGGGAAGCCCTGGTAGGTGGCCACCCACTGGGTGTTGCCGGCGCCCAGCAGTGCGAACCGCACGTTGGACAGCGAGCCCTCCGGGAGCCCGGCGGTGAGCAGTTCGTCGAAACGCTGCGCGTTGTCCGGAGCCTTGCCGTTGTAGCTGGAAGCCACGACGACGAGCAGGCCCTCGGCGGGCAGGTTGTCGCCCAGCTCGTCCAAGCCGACCAAGGTGGTGCCGAACCCCGAGCGCTCGCCGCGGTCGGCGATGGTGCGCGCCAGGTCCTCGCACGAGCCAAGGCTGGAGCCGTAGGCGACGGTCAGGTTCACCCCGACACCGCTGACCGCGGCCTGGTGCTGCGTGTCGTCGGTCTGCAGGTCCGCGACGCCGAAGACGGTGCGCTCGTGCTCCTGACGGGACCGCACGACCAGCTCGAAGTCGCCGGGCTTGCGCGTCAGCGCCTCCCGCACGTCCATCTTGTAGTCGGTCGTGTCGGAGAACTTGAACTTCTGCAGCACCAGCGCGAGGGCCAGGCGGGCCTCGGTGAGCGCGAACTGCCGGCCGATGCAGGCTCGCACACCGTTCCCGAACGGCTTGTAGGCGTGCGGGTGGTGGTTGACCCGGTTCTCCGGCAGCCACCGGTTGATGTCGAACTCCTCCGGCCGCTCCCACGCCTTGGGATGGGTGTGCAGGGGGCCTTCGAGGATGTTGACCCTTGTTCCCTTCTTCAGCCCGTAGCAGCCGCCGATGACGGTGTCCTCCAGCGGGGACTTGCCGATCATCGGGATCGGAGCCCACAGGCGCAGGGTCTCCTCCAGGATCCGCGGGATCACGTCCATCTGCATGATCGTGTCGTAGTCCGGGACCGTGTCGCCCGGCAGCAGCCGGTCCACCTCGGCGTAGGCCTGGGCAAGGACGTGCGGGTTGCGCATCAGCGAGTACGTGGCGAACGACAGCAGACCGCTGGTGGTCTCGTGGCCGGCGATCAGGAAGGTCACCACCTGGTCGCGGACGTTGTCGTCGTCCAGACCCTTGCCGGTGTCGGGGTCCGTGGCCTGCAGCATCAGACCCAGCAGATCATCCTCACCCGCGTCGATCCCCTCACGGCGCTCCTTGATCACCTTCTCGACCAGGTCCCGCATCAGCTGGATGTTCTCGCGGTACTTCTTGTCGTCCGCCTTGCGCATCTTGGTCATCATCGGAAGCTCCTGCGAGCGCCGCAGCGACTCCACCAGCGCCTCCAGCAGCGCGTTGAGGAAGGGGTGCAGATCCTCCTTGGCGAACGAGTCGAACCGGTAGCCGAACCCCGAAAGGGCGATCGTGTCCAGGGTCAGCCGGGTGTAGTCGTCGGTGATCTTGACTGGCCGGCCCTCCTTGCTCTCCCACTTGCCCACCAGGTTCTGAGCGATCTCCAGCATCTGCCCGTAGTAGGACTTCATGGCCCGCTGGCTGAACGCCGGCAGGAGGATCCGGTGCGCCATGCCCCATTCCTCCTCGCGCTGATGGGCCGTGAACAGGCCCGCACCCGTGAAGTCCCGGACATGGTTCAGCGGCGTCTTCTCGATCTGCTTGTAGAACCGCGTCTCGTCGCAGACCTCGGCCACCAGGTCCGGGTCCCAGACGAAGACCTGCTCGATACCGGCGATCTCCATGCCGTAGAGCCCCTCGGGGAACTGCTTGGACAGCTTGCCGAAGTACTCCACCGGGTTGGCGCTGGGGATCTGCGGCGTGTGGCCGAAGAGCGGGACCCCGCGCGGAGACCGGATGGGTCGCAGGCCGGCCTCGGGCTGTGTGGTCATGGCTTGCTCCTTTGTACAGGGAGGGGATGGCAAGGGCGCCGGCCGAAACCCGGCCGCACCACGGAAACATACGCCGTATGGAATTGGTACCATACGCCGTATGGAAAGTCGACCGCAACCCGAGGCCATCCGGGCGACCGACAGGTCACAGCGCGGCCGGATTCACTTCCGTACGATGTACGAAACTGATACCGTACGGGGTATGGAAAAGGCGAAGCGTCCCGCTCGGGGAACCAGGAAGAGAGAGGTGCCTCTGACCGAGGCCGGGATCTATGCCGCCGCCGTGCGGCTCATCGACGCGGACGGGGTCGAGGCGCTCACCATGCGCAAACTCGCGACCGTGCTTGATGCGAACCCGATGTCGCTGTACCACCACGTGCCGAACAAGGACGCCCTACTGCGCGGCGTGGCGAGAATGGTCGGCACCCAGTTCCGCACCGTGACACTGGAGGACGCTCCCTGGCAGGAGCGCATCCGCCTGCTCGCCACGGATTTCCGGACGCTGGCGCACCGCCACCCCAAGCTCATGGCCTACTCGTTCAGCCACCAGGCCGACTTCATCCAGCCCGCAGACCCGTTCTGGGTTTCGCTCGCCGCGATCCTGGACGCCGCTGGGGTACCGCACTCCGAGCTCCCGCAGATCGCCGCCCTCGTGTGCGCCGTCATCACCGGTGTCCTAACCGCCGAGCTCAATGGCGCGCTCCACCAGTGGTCGAGCCTCAAGCCCCCCACTGTCGGCGAAGACGGACTCCCCCATCCCGGCCATGACGAGAACCGTGTCTTCCGCCTGGCGCTGGACACGCTCATCACGGGTCTGGAGAGTCGACTGGCCGCCGGTGGTGACGGCCAGGGCGCCGGCCATTGATTTTGCAGACTTGAAGTGTTGCGGCCTGACGCCGGCCCGTGGTCGGGCGGGCTCAGGCCGCAGCGCGCATGAGGAGCGCACCCATCACATCCGGAAAGGCCCTCTCCGTGCGGCCGTGGCAGATGCGCGGTGTGCTGCGGCTGGGCCGGTCGGCCGATCTGTGGCCGACCTGGTGGTTACACCGTCGGCGGATCCACGTGCGCGCCCTACGGGTACACCCTGCCCTACGCAACCTCGCGGTCAGTGTTGCCGCTGTGGGCCCGCCTGGATGGTGTACGTCACCCGCGGTCTCGCACCGTCCCAGGAAACCGCAGCGTCCGCCAGTGGCAGGGCCCTGGATGCCGCCGTGCGGCTCGCTCGCACCCCGGACGACGACCCTGCGCATGGACTGGCCGGCCAAGCTCCGGACGCGGCAGCAGCCCAGCGCACGGTGCCGCCAGTACGCGTTCATCCCCGGTACGCGTTCATCCCCGGTCAACGGGCCTCCATGTCACCGGGCGTCGGCCGCCCGTACCGACAGGCGCTCAACCGGGTCTACGGCAACTGCAACCGTCCCCTCGACCTCGCCAATCTCGTCCATGCCGCTTGCCGTCCAGCTAGCCCCTTGGCGGAGTTGCGCGGCGTTCCGACACGAACGAGAAGGCGCCGCAGACTTCCAGCGGCTCGGTACCTGTCACCGCAAGGGTGAGTCGGCGGTGGGCGTCAGCACGGACTCGGCGACGCCGACGATCTGACTGATGTCGAAGCCCTCCATGTCCGCGCGGAATTCGGGGCTGGAGAGGTACGCCTCCAGCCGCTCCTGAACGTCGTCGGCGTCCCGGTAGGAAACGAGGGCGTACAGCTGGGGAGCCTCATTCCCGGGAGCCGCGGGCGCCGTCCAGACGCCGTGTGTGGTGATCCTGTGCTTGGCCATACCGGGAATGTGCTTGGACCAGATGTCCTCGTAGGCGACGAGCGCCTCAGAGCTGCGCAGTGTGTAGACACGAAGCTGGTACTGGGACATGAACACTCTTTCCTTCTCTTCTGCCGCCGGGACAAAGATCCCCAGCTCTTCTGCCGCCGGGACAAAGATCCCCAGCGGCACGGCGGCTGGGAGGCTTCTCTCAGCCTTTCGCGAACAGGTTCCCCAGTTCGAGCTCCCAATCGATGTGTCCGGACTCGGTGCCCCGTGGCACCAGCGCCTCCGTGTTCTCGAGGAAGGTCCTGACGTCCTGCACGGGAACCTCGAGCAAGGCGGTCCCCGCGGGAGACCCGAGGACGATGTACATGGCTTGGTCACCACGGTCGACGGCCGGCCAGACCTGGATGTCCCCACAGCCTGCGGAACCCGTCAGGCCATCGGCCAGAAGATCACGCCCCAGGACCCACTCGGCCTGCTCGTCAGTGTCGGCGAAAAAGGCGGCACGGACGACATAGGGATCAGTGGGCTCGTACCGCAGGCTCATGCACATGGACAGCGAGTAGGTGCGCGAGATGACAAGCTGCACGGCCATCCCTTGCATGACGGTCTTCAAAGACTCCATCGACTTTCACTCCCGGCTGGGCGGCGGTCAGCGAACGCTGATCTCAACCTGGCCGTCGTGATACCAGCCACGGATCTCGTCCCAGGAGTAGCCCAGTTCGAGCAGGTAGCCGACACCGTGGTCCCAGCGGTAGTCGCCGGCGTTGACACTGACGGCCGGACCCTGGACGTGCGCGGATGTAGAAGTCGCGGCCGAAGCGGTACCCCCGGCACCAAGAACAGCGACACTCGCGACCGCCACGGAGGAAGCGGTGACGGCAACGCGCCTCGTGAGCTTCTTCATGATCTTTCCTTCCCGATTGGTGCGCTCTGCACCATCGACTACATGCAGGCGATGTGTGGCGCCTGGTGCCCGAGCAAACTCTTCCATACGACGTATGGAAGTACCTTCCCAGAATTACCATACACCGTATGGAACTGTCGAGGTGGCGAAATTGGCTCGCGCGGCCGACAGCGGCATGAACAGCTCGATGTCCTCACCCAGACCGCGTCGGCCGCCTGGACGAACTCCGCCTGGCCTTCGAGAAGATGTTCACCTGCATCGACCATCTCGCGCTCTGCATCGTGGAGATCAGCCACACCGACGAGCAACTGGACAGCAATTCCCGGGCGTTCACCTAACCCTCGCGCCCGAGGGACGAGCTGCCCGGGATTTCCGTCCCCGGAGCCGTGGCATGCGGGCGTCCGGCTCCGACCCCATGCTGGAAACGAGGGGGTGAGGCCACGGAGGGAGTGGTGGGGACACAGACCGTTGTGGATCTCACGCGCTGCCAGGACTATGCGCAGTGCGTGTTCCTCGCACCGGAGGTGTTCGAGCCGCACGGCGAGGAGGGGTTGCTGTACGCCACGGCCGTCCCGGACGACCCGGTCGAGCGCGTGCGCCAGGCTGCAGCGGCGTGCCCGGTCCGGGCCATCCTCCTCGGCTACCCATCCCAACTCTGAGGCTGCGGGGCGGCGACAGCAGGCGAGACCAGCCACACCAGTCCATTACGCAGGCTGCGAGACCGGTGCATAGTCGGCGCCAGTCGACCGGTGCGCGACAGGATTCTCTTCACGCGGCAGCGCGAAGGGGCTGTCGGGCGAGGTCGCGGGCCTCATCCGGGGAGAGGCCGAGCACTTGCAGGATCATCTCGGCCATTGTGCCTGCGGCCTGGTCACTGTCAGCCTCGGGCTGGTTGCACCACAGTTCCAGGAGCGCCAGCAGGCTGCCGTTCAGCACGGTCAGGGCGATCGCCGGGTCGACCACGGTGAACCGGCCTGCGGCCATACCTTCCTCCACGTCGCGCTTCGCCCGCGCAGCCAGTCCGTCGCCGGCGCATATCCGACCGAGCTGGCTGTGGCACAGGATCTGCATGATCTCCGGATATGACTCGGCCATGCGCGCACTGAGCCGCACACCCCCAGCGAGGCGCTCGGCGGGATCAACGACGCCGTGCAGGCGTTCGGCGACGGCTTGGCCGTACTCCTCCAGCGCATCGGCCACGGCCGCGTCGAACAGGTCCGGCTTGCCCGTGAAGTGGTTGTAGAAGGAGCCGAGGCCCACGTCCGCGCGCTCCGCGATGGCATGGATGCTGGCGCCGGCTCCACCGGACTCAGCCAGGATCTGCCGCGCGGCGCGGACGAGTGCCTGGCGAGTCTCGGCACGACGGCGTTCGAATCGGTTCCTGCGTGGGGCTGGCATCGGCATGCTCCATGAATAAGAGCAGCAGTTCTGATGGATTCATCATCACATCGCCCACCTCGAGTGTCCACCGTGGCCTACCGTCCCGACTTCGCGGTCGCGTGATGCGACAGTGCACAGTCACATCTGACGCTTTGATCAATTTCGGGGGACTTGACGATGAAGCGCTCGTAACTGACTATTTCATCAGAAGTGGACAAAGTGGTCCAAGGTCGGCAAACGTCGCGCCGGTGAACCACTCAACCATCGGCGAGGCAGCGCGCTCTATCGCACGCCCGTCGCGGCCGGTCCCGCCAGGGCGCTCCTCAGACCCCGGCCACCACCGCCGTTCCGCCGCAGCTGCAGATCGGCCCGACGCCGCATATGCCGACGCTGTCGCACACCTCCGCACCGATGGGAAGAACCGGATGACGAACACCGACCACACGCCACTCACCGAACCGGTGAGCCCCCGAGAAATCCCCGATGCGGCAATAGCGATGCTCGATACGGAGGGGACCGTGGTGGGGTGGACGCACGCCGCCGAGCAGCTTGTCGGATACTCGGCCGGGGAAGTGGTGGGCCGGTCCGCCGCACACGTGCTGTCGCCCGCCGAGGACGCCCCGAGTGCATCAGCGTTCGCCGAGCAGTGCCGTGCCCAGAATGGCTGGTCCGGCACCGTGACGGTCCGCCACCGCGACGGCCACGCCATCAAAATGACGCTGCGGATCTCGATGCTGTGGGGGCAGGACGCCGGCACCCGGTGGCTGGTGTCCGTGACCGACATAGGCACCCTGTCCTCGGGGGCGCCCAACGGAGCTGTGCGGGAGTCGCTCCTGGCCCGCGCACCGATCGGCATCGCCGTCTATGACCCGCAGCTGCGCTGTACCTGGGTGAGCGACGTCATGGAGCGCCACGTTGGCGTTCCTCGTGACCGATGGTTCGGACACCGCCTGAAAGATCTGTTCCCTGGCTTCGAGGCGGAAGCGCTCGAGTCAGTGATGCGGCAGGTGCTGGAGAGCGGCCCCACCAAGGTCCACGAGTACCGGGCGTGGCCGCCGGCGGACCGGGGCCGCGCGCACGTGTTCTCGGCCTCGTTCTTCTGCCTCCAGGACGCGGACGGCAAGGCACTGGGCGTGTGCTCCATGAGCGTGGATGTCACCGGCAATCGGCGTGCGCGCGAGCGCCTTGCCATCCTCAGCGAAGCCAGCACGCGCATCGGCAGCACCCTCGATTTGATGCAGACCGGTCAGGAACTGGCCGACCTTGCCGTGCCCCTGCTGGCCGACCACGCCATCGTCGACCTGGTGGAGTCGGTTCCGTTCGGCGTGGAGCCCTCGGCGCGGATCGGCACGACGAGCGGCCGCCCCCCTGTGTTGCGCCGTGCCGGGGTGGCCTCCACCGAACAAGGTGTCCTGGAGTTGCCGGCGGTGCGCGAAGAGGTGGTCCACGTCCCTCCGACCTCGTCATTCGCCGCCGCCCTGCGCACGGGCAGGTCTCACCTGGAACCGGTGCTGGACACCCAAGCCGGCCCATGGGTCGACCACGACCCATCGCGAGCGCAGAAGGTCCGTGACAGCGGGATCCACTCTTTGATGGTCGTACCCATCCGTGCGCGGCGCTGCGTGCTGGGATTGGCGCTGTTCGGCCGCTCCACGGAACCGACGCCGTTCCAGGAGGACGACCTCCTCCTCGCCGAGGAGCTCGTCACCCGGGCCGCGCTCAGCCTGGACAACGCTCTCCAGTACGCTCGCCAACGCACCGCGGCCCTGACGCTCCAACGCGACCTGCTCCCCCACCATGTGGGAGGCGGCGCCGCCCTCGATGTGGCCTCGCGCTACGTGCCGGCTGACACGGACCACGGCGTGGGGGGCGACTGGTTCGACGTGATCAAGCTGTCCGGCGCCCGGGTGGCTCTCGTAGTCGGAGATGTGGTCGGACACGGCATCAACGCCGCGGCGACGATGGGCCGATTGCGCACCGCCGTCCGCACGCTCGCGGACATGGAATTGCCTCCCCACGAACTGCTGGCGCACCTCGATGACACGGTCAGGCGGCTGAGCGAGGAAGATGCCGACGCTCTGGAGCAGTTCCCCGCGGCGGCGGGCGCCACCTGTCTGTATGCCGTCTACGACCCGGTCACCCGGCAGTGCACGATGGCGCGGGCCGGGCATCCCCCGCCCGCGATCATCGACCCGCAGGGCCATATCACTTTCCCCGACATGCCCGCCGGGGCCCCACTCGGCCTCGGCCTCGGTCTGGTCCCCTTCGAGTCCGTCGAACTGGAACTGCCCGAGGGAACTCTGCTCGCCCTCTACACCGACGGTCTGGTCGAGTCCCGCGACGACGACATCGACGTAGGCCTGAATCGCCTGGGCGCCGCCCTGGCAGAGACCGGTTCGTCCCTGGAAGACCTGTGCTCTCAGGTGATCGAGACCTTGCAGACTCCGGCCCCGGCCGACGATGTCACCTTGCTCCTTGCGCGGACTCGCGGACTCGAACCGGCCCAGGTCGCCTCCTGGGAACTGCCGAACGAGCCGGCCGCTGTCCGCATCGCCCGGCAGGCAGTCGCCCGTCAGCTCAGCGAATGGGGGCTTGACCATCTGGTGGCCACCGTGGAGCTGATCGTCAGTGAACTGGTCACCAACGCCATCCGCTACGGCGGTGGGCCGATCCGCCTACGCCTCATCCAGCACCAGGTCTTGACCTGCGAAGTCTCCGACAGCAACACCAGCCACCCACGCCCCCGTCAGCCCCACATCATCGACGAGCAGGGCCGCGGTCTCTTCCTCGTCGCTCAGTTGTCCCGCAGGTGGGGCTCCCGCTCCGCAACGGACGGCAAGGTCGTCTGGGCCGAACAAGACCTGCCCTCCAAAGCCGTTGCGGTGTGACGCGCTGCCGACGGCCGCCACAGCATGCCGATCCCTCGAGCCGCAGGCTCTCGTAAAGGAAGCCATAGATGGATATAGAGAGTGTCAAGAACGCCTGCTCGGCAGGCGCCTCCCAAGGATCGACTGGCGTCTCCGGTTCCGGTCCCAGCGGCGGGTTGTACGCCTTCGACGGTCCAGCAGCCGCCGTGCTCGACCATCGAGGCGCGGTGGTGCGGTGGACCGGGACAGCAGAGGACCTGACGGGGTTCCGCGCCGAGGAGGTCTGTGGCCGCCCCGTGCAGGAACTGGTGGCCGACCTCCCGGACGACCTGCGTGGCGCCACGGAGATGCCGGCGTCCGGCCGGGTACGGCTGTGGCACAAGTGCGGCGACACCATCGATGTCACCTTCAGGACCACCAAGGTTGGGGGCTCGGCGGAGGTCCTCGTCCTGGCGGCCCCTACCCACCACGTCGCCGGCCACGAGCAGGGCGCGGCGCTTCTGCGTGCACTGTCCGCACAGAACCGGATCACGATCGCTGTGCACGACACGGATCTCACCACTGTGCAGACGAACGCCGCGCCGGGCACTCTCGACGGCCGTCCAGTACGGCCCGGCTCTCGGCTGAGCGACGTGCTGGGCGCCGAGGACGCCGAGAACCTCGAGACGCTACTGCGCCAGGTACTCGAGACGGGTGCCCCAGTGATCCGCAGAAACCAGCACGTGAGCTGTCTGCACGATCCGGCGCGGCAGCAAGCGCTGTCGCTGTCCGCCTTCCGTCTGGAGGACGCGCGAGGACGCCCCACGGGGGTCGCAGTCCTGTACTTCGACAACGCCGACCAGATGCGCGCCCGCCGTCATCTGGATCTCGCCCGCGAGGTGGCCGAGCGAGTAGGAGGATCCCTGGATGTCGTGCGCACCGCGCAGGACCTTGCGGACGTTCTCGCACCTGCGTTCGGGGATTTCGCCGCAGTCGACCTTGCGCACTCCGTTTTCGACGGGGACGAACCCTCGAAGCAGCTGAACGGTGGAAACATGGGCAACGCGGCCCTTGCTCCGGCCACCGCGGTGTGGCCGGCCGGCATCAAGCGCGGCGAGTCCATCCCGCCCCTTCCCGACCACCCCCTGCTGCTCAGCTTCCTGCACGGCGAGCCAGTCGTCTTCAGCCTTGACGACTTCATCGCCATGGTCAGCGACCCGCAGCTGGTCGAGTATCTCGTCCCGAAGGACACCCATTCGGTGATGGTGGCACCGTTGCATGCCCGCGGGCTCACGCTCGGCGCCATAACGGCCTGGCGTTGCGGCCGATCCGACCCCTTCACCGAGGACGAGGCGGATCTCATGAGGCAGATCGCCTCACGGGGTGCACTGGCCATCGACAACGCCCGCCGTTACACGCGCGAGCACCGGGCGGCCGTAGCGCTGCAGCAGCACCTCCTTCCCCCGGCCACGACCGACACTCCGGCAGCCGAGACCGCCGGCGTCTACCTGCCCGCAGGCGGGGGAGCGGACATCAGCGGCGACTGGTACGACGCCATTGCTCTGCCCTCTCTCCGAGTGGCCCTTGTCGCCGGAGACGTGGTGGGCCACGGCATGCCCGCAAGCGCCACCATGGGCCGCCTGCGCGCCGCCATCCAGACGCTCGCGGACCTGGAACTCGAACCGGACGAGCTGCTCACCCGGCTCGCGGACCTGGTCCAGCGCCTCGCGGCCGAAGCCCCGTCCGGCGACCGCGACATCGTCGGCGGCACATGCCTGTACGCGGTCTACGACCCGGTCACCAGGCGCTGCGCCATGGCCAGTGCCGGGCACCCGCCACCCGTCCTGGTCCGGCCCGACGGGACCGCCGAAGCAGTCGGGATCTCCCCGGGGCCACCACTCGCCCTCAGCGGCATGCCGTACGAGACCACCGTGATCGACGTCGAGCCGGGCAGCGTTCTCGCTCTCTACACCGACGGCCTGGTCGAACGAGGCGATCGCGACATCGGCCAAGGCCTGCCGCGCCTGACGGAAGCCCTCGCCGCGCACTGCCGTCCGGATCGTGCCCTGGACGAAACCGGCCGGGCTCTCCTCGCCGACCTGGCCGACCAGGCCCCGCGCGACGACGCGGCCCTGCTGCTGGCCCGCACCCGCGCCGTCCCAGCGGCGGACACCGCTCACTGGGAGATCCCGGCCGATCCGGCCGCCGTCTCCAAGGCTCGAGAGTGGATAACCCGCCAACTCACCATGTGGGGCCTGGACGACCTCCTCTTCACCACCGAACTCATCGTCAGTGAACTGGTCACCAACGCCATCCGCTACGGCCGTCCGCCGATGGACCTCCGTCTGATTCGCCACCACGTCCTGGTGTGCGAGGTCACCGACTCCAGCAGCACCCAACCCCGCCTGCGGCGTGCTCGCACAACCGACGAGGGAGGACGCGGCCTGTTCCTCGTCTCTCAACTCGGCGGACGATGGGGCTGCCGCCATGGCCAGAACGGCAAGACGATCTGGTCCGAGCAAGCCATCCATGGTTCCCCCTGAAGCCCATCCTCCAACACAGGCAGAGCCGCCAACCCTGACCTTCATGAAATCGCGGTCAGAGCCAAGTACGTCGTCGACACTGGCGGCCCGTTGGCTGCGGCAACGTGAACCGGCTCCGCTTGTCAGCTTGGGTTCGGCCCCACTGATCGATCTTCCGGGCATGAATTGGCAATGGAATTTGGCCTCACTCAGGTCGAGCGGCATGCTGATCCGACACGCCGGGTTCGACGCGCGGGCCTGGCAATGGGGTGCGGAGGATCGCGTTGATCGTCTGGGTGAACGGTGCGTTCGGCAGCGGGAAGACCACGTTGGTGGACGAGTTGCGTCCTCGTTGGCCCGAGGCACTGGTCTATGACCCGGAGATGGTCGGCTTCGTGCTGCGGGAGATCGTGGAGGTACCGACTGGCGACTTCCAGGATCTACGGTTGTGGCGGCGACAGGTTGCCGACCTGGCGGTAGGGCTGATCGAGGAGTACCGCCGCCCGGTCCTGGTCCCCATGACCGTGGTCGACCCCGGCTATGTCGGGGAGATTTTCGACGCGTTGAAGAACGCGGGCATCGACCTTCACCACTTCTTCCTCAAGGTCTCTCGAGAGACCTTGGAGAAGCGGATCGACGGACGAGTCTTCTTCCCTGATGATCCCGAGCGGGAGGAACAGGTCCGACGCTGGGGCAAGGACAGGATCGAACCGTGCATGGCCGCGGTCGACACCCTGCCCGGCGACACGGTGTTCCTGGACGGAGGGCTGACACCGCCGGAGTTGGCCGACCAGGTGTTGGCCCGTATCGGGGTGGGTTCGGACAGGTAGGTCACCCGGGCGTCGCGAAAGGCGCCATGGGTACGGCCAGTCGAGCGGGTAGACAGCTTCCGGAGCGAACGCCTGGATCAGGTCGAGCCCGGCGTACAGCCCGACTCGTCTGCCCCTATCTCCTTTCGCGGGTGGCAGGGGCGCACTGAACAGGGCCGGAAGGTCTCCAGGGTCACGCCTCGGCCGTATCGGCGTTCAGGGGATGCGGATGTGTCCCGGCCTGTAGGCCGTCCATGAGGAGCCTGATCTGTCGGTCGGCCTGTCCTTTCCAGTCTCCGGTCACGTCCAGGCGTAGAAGCCCACTCATGGCCAGCACCACATCAGCTGTCTCAAGGTCGGACCGAATCGTTCCGGCGGCGACGCCCGCGGCGACAAGGGTGTCGATCGTGTCGAAGACCTGCGCGTACGACTCCGACGCCCATGCTCCACTGGAGGGCCCCACGCTCCGCAACGCTTCGGACATGTGCTGCTTCGCGACCAGCAGACTGGCCAATCGGGCCATCCACTCGCGCAGCGCCTGGTTCGGCGGCAGCGTCCTGAGGAGATCCTCCGCGGTGGAGCACAGCTGCTCCACCTCGTGCTGGTAGGTGGCCAGGACGAGGGCCTCCCGCGTCGGAAAGTGCCGGTAGAGAGTACCGATGCCCACCCCGGCAGCTCTGGCGATGCTGTCCAGCGGCGCGTCCTTACCCGAGTGAGCGAACTCTTCCAGGGCTGCCGCCAATAGCTTCTCCCTGTTACGTCGGGCGTGTGCGCGCATGGGCTGCGCAGGTCCTTGTTCGTGCATGCGTGCTGCCCTCCAGACCGGCGCGCTGACCGAACGACAGCAGCTGGCATCTCACCCTCGCCTGCTTAGCGGAGGATCCTCCGTTAACGTCCCACGTACCGGAGGATCCTCCGGTACGTGCGTCACAGTACAGCCACATCGAACGGAGACATCCCGTGAGCAAGGCTTCACTCGGTGGCCTCACGACGTCGTCCCAGGGGCTCGGATGCATGGGAATGAGCGAGGGGTACGGCCCGACCAGTTGGGACGACGCGATCGACACGATCCGTCGCGCCCTGGACCTGGGTGTCACACTCATCGACACCGCCGACGCCTACGCCTTCGGCCACAACGAGGTGCTGGTGGGCCGGGCCATCGCCGGTCGTCGGGACGAGGTACAACTCGCGACGAAGACGGGTATCGACCGCATGGGCAGCGACACTTGGGTGCTGCGCGGGGAGGCGAACTACATCAAGCGCGCGTGTGACGCCTCCCTCATGCGTCTGGGTGTCGACCACATCGACCTCTACTACCTGCACCGGCCTCCGCGGACAGCAGAGATCGAGGAGTCCGTCGGGGCCATGGCGGAGCTGGCGAAGGCGGGAAAGATCCGGCACATCGGCCTTTCCGAGGTCGATGGCGCGCTCCTGCGGCGTGCCCACGCCGTTCATCCGATCGCTGCGGTGCAGAGCGAGTACTCGATCTGGTCCCGCGATCCCGAGACGGCCGTCGCGGACTGCCTGCGTGAACTGGGTGTGGCACTGGTGGCGTACGCACCACTCGGCCGAGGCTTCCTGACGGGCACGGTCGATGTGACATCCCTACCGCCGGGCGACGCCCGTAAGCGGCTTCCCCGCTTCCGGACGACGGCCAACCAGGTCATCGCGGACGCCGTCCGCGCACTGGCGGAGAAGAAGGGTGTCGCTCCGGCCCAGCTGGCGCTCGCCTGGGTGCACGCGCGCAGTGAGCACCTCGGCATTCCCGTGGTGCCCATCCCGGGAACCAAGCGCGTGAAGTGGCTGGAGCAGAACGTGGCCGCCGCTGACATCGAGCTGACGGCCGACGAGGTCGCCACGCTCGACGGGCTGGCCGCGCAGGCGGTGGGCGGGCGTTACTGAGCGATGCGGGGAGGCCGTGGCGCTCCGGCGTGGCACAACGGCCCCCGCACCGGCCCACCGTGGGAGAGCCATGGCGATCACGTAGTACGGTCACGCGCGACGGCGGACGCTGGAAGGGGAGCCATATGAACCAGACGTCGGACGAAGTCGCGCGCATCGAGGACGCGGCGCTCACCCGTGCCGCGCAGGCGGGTGAGGTCACCGCCCTCGGCCTACTGCTGGAACGGCACCGGGCAGGCATGCGCGCGGTGGCGCTGAGCGTTCTGGGGCCGGGGCCCGACGTCGACGACGTGGTCCAGGACGCGGCGGTGACCGCGCTCCGCCGCGTGGGCGACGTCCGCGACCCGGCGGCCGTGGGCGCATGGCTGCGGATGATCGTACGCAACGCCAGCCGTTCCCTGTTGCGGTCCTCCGTCCCCGTCCAGCCGATCGACGATCTGCACCTGCCCGCCACGGACGCCGATCCGGAGCGGCGGCTGGAGCAGCACGCGATGCGGGACTGGATCTGGGAGGCCATCGAAGAGCTGTCCCCGGCACTGCGCCTGCCCCTGGTGCTGCGTCACTTCAGCACCGGCGTCACTTCCTACGAGCGGATAGCCGACGCCTGCGGAGTCCCGGTCGGCACGGTCCGCAGCCGGCTCAACCAGGGGCGGGCCAAGCTCGCGACAGCCCTCGCCGCCACAGCGGACGCCCCGCACGGCAACACCGCGCAGCGCCTACGCGCCAGCCGTGTCGAGGCACACGAGACACTGGCCGCCGCCGAGAGCGGACGCTTCGGCGCGCTGATGACGGAGCGCTGGTCGCCCGAGATCGCCCTGCTCAGGGGGAACGACCCGGTGGGCGGCAGGAGCGTCCTCGCACGCGGCATGGACGGTGACCTCGAGGCCGGTGTACGGCAGCGCCTGGTCCATGTCGTGGCCGGGCGGTCCCTTGTCGTCTGGGAGATGGACCTCCTCAGCCCCGTCGACAACCCCGACCACTGCCCGCCCTCGGTGGCCTGGCTGATGACCCTCGACGACGCCAGTCGTCCGCACCGGCTGCGCCTCCTGCATCCCAGGCCGGTGCAGGCCCTCCAGTCACTCCGCCCGATGTGACGGGCGTCACGCGGTCCAGGTCGAACTTCGTCCTCTCTCCAGCGTCATGCCGGTGTCTGTCATCGACACCTGCCCGATACGGAGAACCCATGACCACCTCTGCGACCGAACCTCTTGCCGCCGGAACGCACACCGTCGAGATCGACGGAGTCGTGCAGCGCTATCACGTCCACGGCACAGGTCCGGTGTGCGTCGCGCACTCCGGCGGACCTGGCATCGTCTCGGAGTACCTGCGCATGCCCGCACTGGAGCGGCATCTGACGATCGTCTACCCGGAGCCGATCGGCACCGGCGGCTCCGGCCACCTGCCCTCCCACCCGCACGGCTACACCCGGCCCCGCTACAGCCGGTTCCTCGGAGCGCTGATCGAGCACCTCGGCGTCCCCGAAGTGTTCCTGCTGGGTCACTCGCACGGCGGCTTCGTCGCCCAGTACCACGCCCTGCACCACCCCGAGCGCATCGCCGGGGTGATCCTCTACGAGAGCGCGCCACTGACCGGTCCCGAACACGGCGCCGAGGCCATGCGCCTGGTGCAGTCGTTCGCCGCGCTCCACGCCGACCACCCCGAACTCCCCGAGGTCCTGGCCGCGTTCCAGGCGATCCCCACCATCTCCGACGACGCACAGATGACAGCCGTCGCCAGGGGGCTGCTCCCCGCGTACTTCGCCGACTACTGGGGGCGCGAGGACGAGTTCGCTCCCCTACGTGCCTCGGTGCGGGCCGCGCACATCTCCGGGCTGGACGAGAACCTCTCCCCGGACGTCATCGACGACCGTGCGGACCTCGGCTCACTCACCGTACCGACCCTCGTCCTCGTCGGCCGCCACGACGTCATCTGCGGGGTGCGATGGGCCGAGGAACTGCACCTGCTGATCCCCGAATCGGAGCTGCTGATCCTGGAGAACAGCGGGCACTTCGGTCACCTCGAGGAGCCGGAGGCCTTCTCGCGGGCGGTGACGCGTTTCGTGACGGCCGTGAACTCCCCTGACAGCTAAGTCATTTGAGCGAAGCCGGAACGGACGGTCCAGCGTGAGGCTCGTCCCGCGACGATCCTGGAATCGACGCGGACGAGGCGGGGCGCTGTATGAGCCGCTTCGTTCATCCGGCGAGGACGAGGTTGCGGGGGTGGGGCATCACGATGCCGGTGCCCGGGTAGCCGCCGTCGGCGATCGTGAGCGTCCTGCCGACGGCGGCTTTAGCGCCGGACTCCTTCCATGCCTAATTCGCTCATAGCGACTGCGGGAGATGGTGGTACACGCCAGAGCTGTTCGAGAGCGGAGGTGTCTCCGTATTCGTGGGGGACAGCGCATGCCACGGGTGTTAAGGGGAGGGACAGCGTGATCTGTTGCGGAATCGACTGGGCCGAACGCCACCATGACGTCGCCCTGGTCGACGACACCGGCCAGCTGCTGGCCAAGCGCCGCATCAGCGATGACGCGGCCGGCTACCGCATCCTGCTGGAGATGCTCGCCGAGTACGGCGACACCGAAAACGAGCCCATCCCGGTGGCGATCGAGACCAGCCGTGGACTGCTGGTCGCCGTCCTGCGCGCCTGCAAGCGGAGGGTGTTCGCCATCAACCCGCTGGCCGCCGCCCGCTACCGCGACCGGCATGGGGTGAGCCGCAAGAAGTCCGATCCCGGCGATGCCCTGGTGCTGGCGAATATCCTGCGCACCGACATGGCCATGCACCGGCCGCTGCCTGCCGACACCGATCTCGCCCGCGCTATCGCCGTCCTGGCCCGGGCCCAGCCGGACGCGACCTGGAGCCGCCAGCAGATGGCCAACCAACTCCGCTCGCTGCTGCGTGAGTACTACCCTGCCGCCCTGGATGCCTTTGCGTCGTGGCAGAACGGCCTGTGCCGACCCGAGGCCCGCGAACTCCTCAAGCTCGCCCCTACTCCTACACGGGCCGCCCGTCTCACGCGCACGCAATTGCGCTCCGCGCTCACCCGGGCGGGACGCAGTCGTGGGATCGAAGCGGAGGTCGAACGGCTGCGGGACGTCTTCCGCGGCGACTACGCCCACCAGCCGCCACTGATCGAGGACGCCTTCGGCAGACAAATGCTCGCTCTGCTGGGCCAGTTGGAGGCGACCGGCCGCGCCGCCGACGACCTCGCCGGGGCAGTTGAAGAGACATTCCCTCAGCACCCGGATGCTGAAGTGATCTTGAGCTTCCCGGGTCTCGGCGTCCAGCTCGGCGCCCGGGTGCTGGCCGAGATCGGCGACGACCGCCATCGCTTCGCTGACGCCCGGGGACTCAAGGCATACGCCGGATCCGCCCCCCGTCACGCGGGCCTCCGACAAGAAGCACTACGTCGGCCGCCGCATGGTCAAGAACGACCGGCTCAATCACGCGGGATATCTGTGGGCCTTCGCCTCCATCACGGCCTCCCAAGGAGCTGGCGCTCACTACCGGCGCCGACGAGACCACGGAGACTGGCACGCCCAGGCTCAGAGGCACTTGTTCAACCGCATGATCGGCCAGCTCTATCACTGCCTGAAGACGGGCGAATTGTTCGATGAGCGCCTCGCGTTTTCTTCCCCACTACAGGCGGCGGCTTGACACCTTAACGCCGTGCGATGTCTTGCAGTCGGCACGGTTGCCCGGCAGTGGCCGGCCGACCACGATGCCCCGGCGGCTGTCGCCGTCGATGACGATCTGGTGATTGGCGGAGCTGGAGCGAACTCGCGCTCACCACGGTGTGCGGGGTGCCCTCAAGTCCGCTCGCTCCGGAACCGTGTCAGTCATTCTCCTGCGACCTTCGCGTTGCGTGTAGCCGCGCGCACCGGGCACGAGCGGCGTCGTGGGCGCTGCGCAAAAGCCGCACGGCCGTGTCCGTCGTCCTCTCACCGGGATTGACGACAGAGATCCAGCCGAGTGCCCCGTATACCGGGTGCGGCATCACCGTGTCGGCCGCCGCGTAGTCGCGAGGTCGGGTGAGGCTGCGCGGCTCCTCCCCAGTGAGCTCTCCGAACGTCGCGCGGTCGACGTGGATGTTCAGGCGCCAGCGGCCCGGAGAGTCAAGGTCGGAATCGGCGTCGTCAGGGTAGTTCTTGGTGACGATGGTCCCGTAGGGCTGGACGTTCTGAGGCACCCGACCGTCGGGGGCGTAGTAGAAGAACGCATCCCCCCACACGAGCTCGGGGAAGTCGCCGCCCTGCTTCGGAGCAACCACGAGCGCGCCGACGAAGCCTCGCACGGTCGCGATGATCTGTTCCATACTCATGGTTCAAGCATCACCTTCAAGTGCCTATGTGGGGTTGGCTGATGGGCGAGCTGGTGAGCGGTTCGCGACGGGTACCGCTCCGAACCGTCGATGTCGCCGGAGAGTCGGGGTATTCGGTGCAACAGGTTCGCGACCTGGAGCGACTCGGAGTCATTCCCCCAGCCGCTCGATCGAGCAACGGATACCGTTCCTACACACCGCTGCACGTGCATGCCCTACGCGCCTATCGAGGACTCGCAGGTGCTGTTGGGCCAGTCACAGCCCGGCACATGCTCGCGGAACTGCGTACGGAGACGATCGCGGAGGCGGCCTCGGCGATCAACGCGGTCCATGTTCGGCTCGCGCGGGAACGAGAGGAGGCTCTGCGCGCTCAACAAGCGCTGCGTGCGATCCAAGCCGAAGCGAACACAACCGAGTTCGAGCAAGAGAGTGACGCGATGACGATCACACAGCTCGCCGGAGCGCTCAATGTACGTCCCTCCACTCTGCGGTTCTGGGAGCAGGAAGGGCTTGTCATGCCCGAGCGAGTGACGTCACTGCAAGCACGCCGCTACGATCTTTCAGCCATCAGAGCGGCCCGAATCGTCGCGGCCCTGCGCGGCACCGGTTACAGCATTCCCGCAGTGCGCGAGATCATGGGCTCCCTGCACCAACTCGACAGCCTGGGCAAGACCCAACGCATCCTGCAACAACGCCTTGACCAGATCGCCACACGGACCGTGGCCCTACTCCGAGCGGGTGCAGACCTGGCAGCCGTCGTTGGCGACCACGGCTCGTAGGCGCTGGTGGGTCAGCGTGGCGACTTCGCCAGATGATGGAGCGGCGGATCATGCTGCCTTGCCTTTTGTGGCTGGCGTGGTCGGTGCCGTCGAGGGTGAAGTTGCGCAGGGCGGTGAACTGGGCCTCGATGTTCAGGCATGAGGAGTTGGTCGGGGTGCAGGCGATCCCGACGTTGTTGGCCGCGGCCCAGTCTGCGACCTGGCGGCACCGCTTGGTGGTCAGGGACGGAGAGTAGCTGTCGCACACGTCCGTCGGGCGGACCGTCGCTGAGTGGATGGTGCGTAGGTGGCGGCAAGGTGTCGGCAGTTCATGCGGGCTGCATGTATCCCCTGGTCGTGCCAAGAGATCGGCAGATGCCGTTCGAGGCCCTGTTGCTCGTCGCCGGGAGCCCGTGCACGTCTCCCCAGCGGTCATCGTCCCGAGCCTGTGCGAGCAGGGGCGGGCCGGCGCGTCACCTCACCCCGTCGGCAGGCGGCCCCAGCAACACCGGCACCTCCCGCGGCCCGTTCGAAATGAACGACTCCGTCGGACGCAGCGCACCCGGCTCCACCGCCAGCCGCATCCCGGGGAAGCGTGCGAACAACGCCTGAAGGGCAATCTCGGCCTCCAGCCGCGCCAACGGCGCGCCCAGGCAGTAATGCACCCCATGACCGAACGACAAATGCTCCCGCCGCGTCGCCCGCATCACATCGAACCGCTCCGCATCCTCCCCGTGTACCCCCGGATCCCGCCCCGCCGCCGCGAACCCGATCACCACCGCATCCCCCCGCGGGATCACCGTCTCCCCCACCCGCACATCCTCCACCGCATACCGCAAAATCGCATTCGCCCCCGGCGCCTCCACCCGCAACGCCTCCTCCACCACGTCCCCCCACGACGCCCGCCCCGACCGCACCAACTCCAGCTGCCCCGGCTCCCGCAGCAACAACACCACCGCGTTCGCCAGCAGATTCACCGTCGGCTCACACCCCGCGCTCAACAACATGATCAGGTTGTCCACCAACTCCTTCTCACTCAACCCCCCACCCCCCGGGGCCTCCGGGCCACCCGCGCCCGCACCGTCCGCGACGTCTGTGAGGCCTGTGAGGTCCGAAAGGGCAGCCGGATCGGCGGGATCCGCTCCGCTCCCCGCAGCGATCAGCGCACTCGTCAGGTCCTCAGCTGGACAACGCCGCTTGAACGCCACCAACTCCCCCATCGTCCGATACAGCGCCGCGTAGTTACGCCGCGCATCCTCCAACGACACCCCCGTGGCGAAAAACCCCTCAATGATCTCCCGCAACGCCCCCCGGAACTCCTCCGGAATCCCGAACAACTCCAGCATCACCTGACTCGGCAACGGCTGCGCATACAACCCCCGCACATCCACCACACCGCCCCGAGCCTCCCGCGCCGCCTCCTCCATCCCTTCCAGCAGCCCTGCCGCGATCTCCCCCACTCGCGGACCCAACAACCCCACCCGCCGCGCCGTGAAAGCCGACCCCATCAACCCCCGCAGCCGGCGGTGCTCCGCCCCGTACGACGTCACCAGATTCTGCACCGACACCCACACCGCCAAGGGCCACTCCGCCCCCACCTCACCCCGCTGCCACGCCGGCCAATGCCGATACGCATCCTTCGAGACCCGCCCATCCGTCAACAACCCACGGATCACCGCCGGATCCGTCACCGCCCACGCTCCCACCCCACCCGGCAACACCACCCGCGCCGCCTCACCTTGCCCCCGCAACAACGCCCCCTCCCCGTGCACATCCCGCCCCAACCCATCCATCACATACGGGCACCCACCCCGCGCAGCACGCAGACCCGGCACGCCCTGCGCATCCGGCACATCCTTCTGGTCCGGCCCGTTCGGCACGGCACGCAGGTCCGCCACGCCCCCGCCGCCGCCCCGCAACTCCCTCTGCTCCTGCTGCTCCTGCCGGCCCCGCTCATCCCGCCGACCCTGCTGCTCCTGCTGACGCGCCACCGGACACCTCCACGACATAGACCGCGAAAACTTCCCGACAAGCACCACAAACACACCCCGGCACCACGCCCGCACCACCACCCGGACGCCCACCAGAGGCACAACCCCACACACGCCAGGCCCCGCCCCGGAAAACCACCCCGGAATCCCGCCATCAGCCACGGACCCCCGACACCCGATCCCCGCGGCCCACAGGAACCCACCCCCTGGGGCACACGCCCGGGACCCGGCCCCGGATGCACACCCGGACCTCACACCAGCAACCGCCCAGCCCCACACCGCGCACACCCGGGCACACACCCTGGGTGTCGGTCACAGGCCGTGTATATCCGGGTGTCGGCCCGGGCCATGCGCATCCCGTAAACCGTCCCCCCGGGCAGCACCGACACCCGCCAGAGAACCACTCGCAAAACAAAACCGCTCGGCCGGTTTCACTATAGCCTCACCCGAGACCCA
>NZ_JAGXJM010000474.1:0-248 GCF_019091445.1 Streptomyces sp. GbtcB7 | reverse complement strand
ATGCTCCTTTTTCAAACAATTAAACTTTTTGCTCATTATTCTACATTCATTGAACAAATCATGAAAGACACTTAAAAGCTCATTGAAAGATAAATTTACATTTAATGAACCACTTATCTCATCTCCGATAGCCATTAGTGCATAGTTCACGATTTCCTTATTGCTTTGTTCTTCATCATCGAAGCTGCTCAAATCATCCCACGCTGCCTTGAGCACCTTCTTCTTCTTTGGTTGTTTCTTCTTCACTT
>NZ_JAGXJM010000473.1:0-248 GCF_019091445.1 Streptomyces sp. GbtcB7 | reverse complement strand
CTGGGCGACATGAGCCTCGAGCAGCAGCGGGTCATCGCGCTCGCCTACTTCGGCGGCTATAGCCAGACCGAGATCGCCGCGCTCACGGGGGAGGCCCTCAGCGCCGTGCGCTCCCTCACCCCTGGCGCCCTCGACCAGCTGCAGACCGCGGCGCGCGTCGTGACCTCGCCCATCACGCTGCCGCGCGTCTCCGGCGCCGTCGCGTAGCGGCGCCAGGGCCCCGACCCAGCGCTTGCCTGTCACGAACT
>NZ_JAGXJM010000472.1:0-248 GCF_019091445.1 Streptomyces sp. GbtcB7 | reverse complement strand
GCACCCCCCGGAAATCAGACCGGGCGGGATCGGGGCCAGGGCGGTGGCTCCCATGGCGTACCCGACGAGCCAACCGGCCGCCGAGCCCCGGCCCGGGCCCCCGGCGATGCCCTGCCTCTTGGCCCACATGATGGAGTGGGCGCCGACGGGGGAGTACCCCCGGAACCCCCTCTGGCTGATGACGCCCCTCTCGTTCTCGGCCTGCTTCTGGCGGGTCCCGGGGGCGCCCCCGGGGAAGCGGCGCTCCA
>NZ_JAGXJM010000471.1:0-248 GCF_019091445.1 Streptomyces sp. GbtcB7 | reverse complement strand
CTCCGCGACCCCGCGGGCGGTCACCGGGACAAGCACCTAGACGAGCGCGAAGGGTGAGGGCAGACGCAAGGACGGCAGGTCGAGGAGGAGCGTCCCGTCGCCGTCGGCTCCGCCGAACAGGACGCGGTACAGCACCCGGACCACGCCGACCCCGGCCGCGACTGCGGCCGCGGCGCTCAGCGGTCCGGGTCGGAAGGTCACGGCGTCGGCGCCGCCGGTTCGCCGTCGAGCGACAAGAGAAGTTCGAG
>NZ_JAGXJM010000470.1:0-248 GCF_019091445.1 Streptomyces sp. GbtcB7 | reverse complement strand
GCACGGGCTGGTCCGTGCCCGGGGGGTGCTCGGCTCCTCGTACGACCGCGCGCCGGGCCTCGAGACGTACGGCCATGACGTCCAGAAGCGGCTCCGGCCAGGTGTCGGCGAACGCACCCGACAGCACATGCTGGGGCAGGTGTACGGCGGCCAGCTGGGCGGCGGGGTGGGGCTCCGTGCACAGCTGACGGCGGGCCGGGATCAGTTGGGCCGGTGGGGGGGGGCGCCAGCGGCCCCCGTGGTCCGGC
>NZ_JAGXJM010000469.1:0-248 GCF_019091445.1 Streptomyces sp. GbtcB7 | reverse complement strand
GTCCGCGGACCTCGACTTCAAGTACTACGGGTCCCGCGCGCCGGCGATGAACCGGACGTGGCTCGAGAAGCTCGCGTACGCCGCGAACTCATCGGGCGGACTGTTCGTCATGTCCGAGCCGCCCGATGAGCCTCAGACGGGGACCATCGAGTCGATCTGAGTGGATGGCGGGCGTCGCCGCCCGGCATCCCTCTCGTTTTAGGACAGCTGGTCCTTGCTGACGCCCTCGTGCTCGGCGAGGAGAATCG
>NZ_JAGXJM010000468.1:0-248 GCF_019091445.1 Streptomyces sp. GbtcB7 | reverse complement strand
AGGGTGAATCATGTGACATAACAGAATACAAAGTAGCTTCTCTATAAGGGGATATATAAAACTGGTTTATTATGCCACATAAACCCCAGGTGGAATAAGTGAAGCCAGCAATGAAGGAAAGAACATATTTCCTCAAGAACAGCATTTGTTATGTCACATGATGTAAAACCTTGCTTAGAGACATTGAAAAACAAAGTTTCCCCTTTTGTTGTATCCGACCAATGCACGCACTTCATGCATCTACCTTA
>NZ_JAGXJM010000467.1:0-248 GCF_019091445.1 Streptomyces sp. GbtcB7 | reverse complement strand
CGAGGTGCAACGGCGTGTGCACGCGATCGCGTTCGAGAAGGCGCTCGAGGCAGTCGTCGACAACCGTGACCGCGACGAACTTCACCGACTCATGCGCGCCAGTTTCCCGACCCCCGCGCAAAGCAAGACGCAACGGCCTGCAGCCCAGGCGCGCCCGCAGCGGCCCCGCGGGGGATCGCAGGACCGCGGGCACGAACGCTAAGCGACAGAGCGCTCAGCGAACGCCTCCACGCTCTCCCGCACGTAGC
>NZ_JAGXJM010000466.1:0-248 GCF_019091445.1 Streptomyces sp. GbtcB7 | reverse complement strand
GTCCTTCGCCACAGATATGCCATCGGGGAGCCGTTCGGTACGGACCTCCAACTCGGGGTCGGCCTTGGCGAGTTCGAGCCACTTGAGTCGCAGCTCCTCCAGCGGGGAGATGTCGCCGATGTACTCGTCCTTGAACGCCTGGAACACCTTCACGTCATCGAAGATGTCGGTGGCGTCGAGCAGCTTGCCCCCGGGGATCCCGAGTGTTTTGGAGATCATCAGTGTCTTGCCCTCGACGCGGCCGACGA
>NZ_JAGXJM010000465.1:0-248 GCF_019091445.1 Streptomyces sp. GbtcB7 | reverse complement strand
CTAGGCAAGATCGGCAAAGAAGATGATGAGGACTTCCGCTTTGATAGATGGAATTTCCTGTGACCAATTCCGCTACTAAGAAGGGAATTCCTCTGTGGGTCTAGTCTAGGGATCCTGTTTCATAAACCCTTTCTTTGGCTTTGGCCCGCTAAGTACTTCGGAACAACAAGTTAGGTGTCGCCCTTGCCTTGACTCTCTACTTTCTTTTTCTGAAGGAATTCATTGAATCTTTGTCTCCGGGTGAAGAA